>NZ_JBXEJE010000033.1:0-116810 GCF_056820935.1 Streptomyces sp. Q2
CCTGCCACCGCCCCCTGCCCAGAACATCCACCACCAGCCCGAACCCAAGAGCCAGAGCAACCTAACGGAGTCCTACTAGCAACATGGCGTGGTCGATGCAACTGTTGGCCGACCACTTCCAAGCCGAGGTCATCCAGCCGGCAGAACGTCGTCAAGTCAGCAGGGCAGAAGTAGCGTCACACATGAGCCCAGGGTGCAACCGCTGATGATCGTCCGGTGGCGTTTGGTCGATCAAGCACGGTCGTGGAGCGTGATCTGATAGCCGTCGGGGTCGGCGAAGGTGAAGGTCCGACCGAAGGGACCGTCGATCGGTGCGGAGACGATGGTTTCACCGTCGGCGACGAGCGCGTCGTGGATGGCCTGGACGTCGGTGGCGTGGAGCCAGATCGCGACACCGATGCCAGGCTGGGCGACGGATGCGAGGTCGGTGCCGGGAACGACATCGCGGAGTGCGAACGCGATCGGCTTCGTCTCGAAGACGACGGCGTGCGGAGGTCCGGCCGGCGAGCGGACGAGGCCCAGGTACTGCTCGTAGAACGCCTGCGAAGCGTCGAGGTCGCGTACTTGGAGCGAGATGAAGTCGGGGCCGGTGGCGGGCATGATGACGCTCCTTCTTTGTATGTCAGTTTTCTGACATGCGTGAAGCTATGTCAGAATGCTGACATGAGTCAAGAAGGTGTCGGCGTCGACCTGGAGACGTCACTGGGCTACCTGCTCAAAGAAGCGTCGAGCGCCCTGCGCGCGGCCATGGAGGAAGTGCTGCGGCCGCTCGGGATGAGCGTCACGCACTACTCCTGCCTCGAGCTGCTGGCGCAACGACCGGGCTTGTCGAACTCCGAGCTCGCGCGGGGCGCGTTCGTGACACGGCAGACGATGAACGTGCTGCTCCAGGCCCTGGAACGAGACGGCTACGTGACCAGGCCTGCGGAGGCACCCGTCGGGAAGGTTCTTCCCACGCAGCTCACGCCTCGCGGCCGACGAAGCCTCGAGAAGGCGAGCGCAGCCGTCCGGTCCGTCGAGGCCGGAATGCTGGCCGGCCTGACCGAGACCGAGCAGTCACACGCGTTCCGGATCCTGCAGAGCATGATCCATTCCCTGCACGGTGACAACGAGGGTGCATAGCTCGATCCGCGGCGCACGTATCTACACGGCAGAGGCAGATCGGTCATGAGGCGCGGCGGAAGACGGTGGCCGGGCCGATGACGCCCGGGCCGAACTTGTCGCGGACGCGGTCGATGGCCCCCTCGGCCACCAGCCGGGCCTCACGGGCGCCGTCGAGGCTGACCTGCTGAGCGACCTGATCGGCGCCGACCAGGACCAGTACTCCCCCGCCACCGATCACCGATCACCGACACCGAGCCGGACCCCTCCACCTTCGCCTGCCCCGGCAGCCTGGTCGGCCCCTGCTCCGGATGCCAGCGGCCCACCCACCAATACGGCCGCGGCGGCAGCCCCCTGTGCCAGTGGTGCATGGCCCCCGTCCAGGAGAAGAGGGGCAACGGCGTCCGCTACACCAGCACCCGCCCGCAGGGCTGACCGCGACGCCCGGCACAGCTGCGCGGCACGGCAGGACCGGTGCAGCACCCGGACGGCGTACCGCTGGCGGGGAAGGCATGGCGCGTGACGTGGACACTGCCGGAACCGATGCCACCGCCCTCACGCCCGGGACGGAGCTGACGCCGGGGTGGGCCGCGGAGCCGAAGTGGGGCGGGTACCGGCCCCTGCTCTCCGTCGATGCGGGACGGGTGGTGTTGCGCTCTCGGCGTGGCACCGAGATGGTGCAGGCGTTCCCGGAGGTCGTGGCCGGCGTTCGTACAGTTGCCGGATGCGACCGCGCTGGACGGTGTTGTGTGACCTGCACGGGTGTCTCAGCCCTCGCGGGCCGAGGCCGTCGACGTCGCGCGCTACCGGTGCGCCGACGTCGACGCGCTGCCAGCCGCGCATTCCGAGGTCGACTCAAGTGCCCCGCACCGGGAGGTCTATGCCACCGCGCCTGCTGTCCTTCGGCTGCCGTCTGCATAGCGGTACGGCCGCGGCGGCGGTCAAGGTGAGCGGATCGGGCACGGCGGCACCTGTCTGCCCGGCGCTCCCGGCTCAGCAGCTCAGCCGCCTGCCCGAAGCTCCCCAGACCAGGCGAGAACTGATCACCAACTTCACGACCGCGCCACCACAACTCACCGCCTACGCCACCTGGAACATTCGGGGGCCCACGGCTGCACGGTGGCGACGGATGACGGGCCATGAAGAGCTGGCGGTACTGTGGCTGGACTTGATCGAGGTGGTGGTGGCGGTGGAGTGGCGTGAGTACGCCGAGCAGATGGCTGTGCTGGCGCGGGATCTGCTGGCCCAGGACTCGCTGCAGGCGACGCTGGATGAGATTTCGGCGGCCGCGGTGAGGCTGGTGGACGGCTGTGACGCGGCCGGGATTCTTGCGATGCGCAAGGGCCGGGCCGTGACCCTGGCCGCCTGCGGGGACATGGTCCAGGAGTCCGACCGCCTGCAGGGCGAGCTGGGCGAGGGGCCCTGCTTCGATCTCGCCCGGCGTAAGGGCGGCGAGCGCGTGTACCGGATCGCGGACATGAGCCGGCCCCAGCCGACCTGGCAGCGGTTCGCCGCGCAGGTGCGCAAGCTGGGGGTGGGCAGCATGACCGGCGTCCTGCTCTACACCGACAACGAGGACTTCGGCGCGCTCAACCTCTACTCCCGCCGCTCCGGCGCCTTCGACAGGGACATCGAGACGGCGGGCTGGCTGCTCGCCTCGCACGCCGCCGTTGCGCTGGCCAGCGCCCGCACCATCGACCAGCTGGAACACGCCATGGAGACCCGGCACGCCGTCGGTGAGGCCATGGGCATCCTCAGGGAACGCCACCAGCTCAGCGAGGAGGACGCTTTCAACGTGCTGCGCAACATTTCCCAGCATCACAACATCAAGTTGCGTGACGTCGCTCAGCGAGTCCGATCCGAAGGCACCGAACCACCAGCTTGACGTCAGCCCTGCCGTCTTCCGAGCGTGATCGCAGTGCCGCCCAGGCCTGGTACCCGGGATTTTGAACCGGGACGAGACGGGCGGGCCCGGGGCACGGGGCGGGCAGGCGACGGGGGGCGCCTGCCCGCCCCGTGGGCATGACCCGCTCACGGGGGGAAAGCGGGCCTTGCGGAGGCCGATGACGGCCTTACCAGTGACAACGCACGGGACGCCGACAGTGTCACACCTGCCGGCTGGCTGCGCCAGCTGTCTACGCGATCTTCGTCAGGCCGCATCACGGGCCAGTAGCACAGAGTCCGTACCGGTCAGCCGGAACAAGCGCTCGACCATGGGGGGCGCCGGTCCGGTCACCACGAAGCGCACGCCGGCATCGCGACCGCGGCTGCGGGCTGCGGGCTGCGGGCTGCGGGCTGCGGGCAGGACGTTCAGCCCGGCGCAGTCGCAGAAGTCCACCCGCCGCAAGTCCGCTACGACGCTCCGGGCACCGCTGATCACCGCCGTCTCCAGCTCGTCTTCCAGCCGGGCCGAGCTCTGGTGGTCCACCTCGCCCGCCACGACCACCACGGTCTGGCCGTCGGCTGTCGTGCTGCACACGTGCAGGCGCTCGCCGGTCTGCGTCCAGGGCTCGCTGTCCACATCGTCAGCCTTCCGGCTGTCCGGGCCGTAGTCAAAGGCCGGTCAGGGAAACCCGGACCGGTCTGTCTTCGGCATGCCTGTACCGGGCGCTGGTCTGGCGAGAGTGTGAACGCACGCGAGAGCCCAGCTGCCTGGCCCAGCCATGTGGACTCGTCTCTCGCCAGGGGCTCGCTTGAGCAGTCAGGCGGGAGCGGCCATCTTCACGGCGAGGCCGGCAGCTGTGCATTCGCCCACCGGGCGGGTGTGCCCCCGCCCCGCCGTACTTGGTCGACGGTGTGCGCGGTCGGCGTCCGGGTATACGCACGCGGAAAGCCGCCCGGAGCGGCGACCGCAACGAAAGAACGCATATGGTCATCCCGCTTATGAAGCAGGCGGCAGATGAGCTCGGCACGGACAAGCAGGCCACCCTGCGCTGCGCCACGGTGTGGGACGAGTGCGCGGCTCGTGCTGTCGACGCGCGCCGGGCCCTGCGCGCCTGTCTCGCTCACGCCCGGCATACCGGCCGCACCCCCGTCCCGGCCCCTGTGGCCCTGGACGCCGAACTCACCGTCAGTGAACTGGTCACCAACGCCATCCGGCACGCCCCCGGCCCCTGCGGGCTGATCGTGCAGTTGTCCAACGACGAACTGACGATCACCGTGTGGGACACCTCCACCGAAGAACCCACGGTGAGGCACGGCGACCGGCACCGCGTCGGCGGCCACGGACTTCACCTCGTGCACACGGTCAGCGACGAAGTCGTCGTCGCACCCCACGCCCGGGGAAAACAGATCACTGCCTCTCTACGCCTGGCACCCCATGAGACCACCGCCGGGAACAGAAGCGTCCTGCCCGCATCCCTTTCCGGCAGAACGCGGCAGAACGCGGCAGACGCATGACACGTGAGGCGACCGCGCGCGTCCGGTCCGTTCTCCTGATCATCCCGCCTTCCTCTTCCTGTACGGCGTAGCGGCAGAGCGGGCCGGGCGCGGCTGTTGTCCTGGTGACTGCAGCACTGCTGACCTGAGGGCACAGGCCAGAGGCGACCGCGCACTCTGGTCGCATGTGAGGAGCGGTCACGGGGCACCCATCGATCGCGGGCCGCCGCTCCATCTGATGGCAGCGGCCCGACCAAACTCTGCGAGCAACGAGGAGACCAGCCCAGCGCTGCCCAGTCTCTGCCCGACGGCCACTGCGCCGGGTCCGCCCCTCCGACAACGACGACGACGTCGTCCTGTTCACCCTGCGCACCCCGGCACCGACCTGACACAGACTCCACTGCGAACGGCAGGAAGCAGCCGGCCACAGCCTTGACTCTGCCCGCGTTCCCTCGCGGGCAAGAGACGGTTCCTGCCCGACGCGGCTACGGATCGGATGCCCAGGCACAACCAGGAGAGGGCCCCGCGTCGGCCGGCACACTGCGTCTGCCGCGAGCTGCGCCGGCGGGCCTTGCCGAGGGCTCACCCCGTCGAGCACGAGCTGCGCCGCTCCGGCGGCGGGGCGGACCCGTGCCAGGTGCCTGAAGAGGTGCATGAGCTGCGGCGTCGGCCGCGGGAGCAGGGGCTGTGGAACCTGTTTCTGTCCGCCGGACACGAGGGGCCCGACGCGGAGCGGCTCGGCACGCGCGGCGGCACGGGCCTGACGAACATGGACTACGCCCCGGTCGCTGAGGCGACCGGGTGGTCGTTCCTGGCCCCGTATGTGTTCAACTGTAACGCACCGGACACCGGCAACGCCGAAGTGCTGCTGCGCTACGGGTCCCAGGAGCAGAAGGACCGCTGGCTCGACCCGCTGCTGGACGGGCGGATCCGTTCGGCGTTCGCCATGACCGAGCCGGGCGTGGCGTCCTCGGACGCCACGAACATGCAGCTCACGGCCGCGGTCGAGGGTGATGACGTCGTCCTCGACGGCCGTCGGTGGTGGACCACCGGCATCGGGCACCCGGACCGCGAGGTCCTCATCGTCATGGGGCTCACCGACCCGGACGCACCCAAGTACGCGCGGCACTCGATGGTCCTGGTCCCGGGGCGTGCGCGCCACCCATCCCGCCCTCATCCCTCACTCCAGCCAGACATGAGCAAATCAGCCGCCAAGGGGATGTCGGCCGCTCGGCACCTGTCTACTGAACCGGCTCGGCTGCGTCAGCCAACACGGCCTGCCCGCCGCCAAATTTCCTTGACGAGCCTTTGCGTCGCCTTGTGGAATGCCTCTGCCATTGAGAGTGCGACGTCGTCGACGGGATCGAGCTCGGCACCAGATCATCGCCGAAGGGCTCAAGAGACCTACTTCCAGGGCGGCGAAGGACGCGCCACAGGACTCGACGAGCAATGGACCTTCATCGAACCGTATCTGCCGATAGGTGAGCGCGGCCCCTACCCCAGGGCCAGGCATCGGGAGCGTGGGGGCCCGGCCGTGGTCGGAGCCCCCACGCTCCGAGCTGTACATCCGAGGAATCAGGCGCCGCTCCATCCAGACAGCGGGGCTGGGCCCTCCCCTTCTTCACCGTCCAAGGAGTCAACGCCCGACACCCACCGGGTCATGCCCGTTCTTGCGGCTCTTCCTGAAGGGCCACCCAATGCTCCCGCCCATCGGACGCGAGCGGCTGCGCCGGGCGGCCCTCCAATTCCCGCTGCCTGGCGGCCAGGGCCCTCGCCAGCATCTTCGCCCGGTAGGGGTTCGACGTACCGAGGGCCTTCGCCACCTCCACGGCCTCGTCCAACAGGGCCAACCGTCGCTCAGGCAACTCCCGCACCAGGGGCGACGCGCTCGCCTCCATCAGGACGTACGCCAGCTTCGACCCGTACGCCTCCGGCTCGACCTGTGTCAGAAGGCGGTAGATCCACAGCCCCTCGGCACCGCGCACCACCCGCCTGTTGGCACTGAGCAGCCTGACCCTCGCCAGTACAACCATGTCCTGATCCATCGATCCCCTTCGTCCCCCATCCCCGACCGGTGCACGTCACGCGGCGAGACAGCACAGCGAACTCGCCGGCAACCGATAAAGGTTGCCGACAGGTTGGCCGGAGAGTGAATGACGACGAGTCTGGCGCGCGGTAGCAGCCGCCACAAGGTCGAACGGACGTGCCATGCGTCCTACCGAAACCGCCTCCGAACAGGCATGATGGATCTGACACTCACTCAAGCCCCGTCTGCCACCCCTTGCGTCGACTCGAGTAATTGTCAAATTGTGTGGACCACGAGGCTCCGGAGACGTCCTGTAGCAAGTCTTGCCAGGGCCACGTTCACTTGTACGCCGACAAGTGCGCCAGCCGCGTGACCGTCATGCCCCGGACCCGCTCGGGGGCTGGAAAGCCTCCTGCGGCCCCAGCTCCGCAGACGGCGAGGTCATCGACGCCGCGGCGCATCGTCGCGACAGGTATTCACCACAGCTCACAACGACGCGGTGCGAGTGGGTCGGGAGTTGGCGGGCATAGAGATCGGTTGCACCCGAGCCGCCTCATCCGGCGCGACGAGCACGTCGGCTCCCGACGTTGCCGGCACGGCCCCGATGATCAGACGCGGCCCGCATTCGAGAGGTCCTGGCGGAAGTGCGCGGCGGTGTGGGACTCGGTGGTCTTCAGAAGATCGGACGGAGTTCCTTCGAACAGGATTCGTCCGCCGCCGCTGCTCCCTTCGGGCCGAGGTCGATGATCCAGTCGGCGCTCCTGACGACGTCGAGGTTGTGCTCGATGACGATGACGGTGTTGCCCTGGTCGACGAGGCGCTCGATGATGCCGAGGAGGCGGTGGACATCCGACATGTGCAGACCCGTGGTGGGTTCGTCCATGACGTAGACGCTTCCGACGCGGTGCAGGTCGGCCGCGAGCTTGAGGCGCTGGCACTCGCCGCCGGACAGGGTGCTGAGCGGCTGGCCGAGGCGAAGGTAGTCCAGCCCCACCTCGTTCAGGGCGTGCAGGACGGGGCGGAGCTTGGGCTCTGTAAAGAAGTCCGCCGCCTCGGCTGTCGTCATCTCCAGGACGTCGCTGATGGACCTGCCCCGCAGGCGGTGGCCGAGGACGTCCTCGGAGAAACGGCGGCCTCGGCAGACCTCGCACACCGACTTCAGCGTGTCCATGAACGCCAGGTCGGTGTAGAGGACGCCGAGCCCCTGGCAGTTGAGGCATGCGCCCTTTGAGTTGGCGCTGAACAGGGAGGCGCTGACCTTGTTGGCGTTGGCGAACAGTTTGCGGATCGGGTCCATCAGGCCCGTGTAGGTGGCGGTGTTGGAGCGACGGCTGGTGGTCACCGTCGACTGGTCGATGACGATCGCGTCGGGGTACCGGCTGAGGAACTCGTCGTTGACCAGCGTGCTCTTGCCCGATCCGGCCACGCCGGTGACGACCGTCAGGACGCCGGTGGGGAAGCCGACCGTCACGTTCTTGAGGTTGTGGCTCGTCGCGTCGGTGACGGTGAGCGTCCCGGCTTTCGGGAGCACGGCCTGGGCCAGGACCTTGCCGAACAGCAGGGCGGCCCTGCTCGCGGGCGTGCCGCGGAAGCGGTCGACGACGCCGACCCGGTACTCGGTGAGCAGTCCCACCCCGGCGAAGGAGCCGCTGAACAGTGCCGTCTGGACGATGAGGGCCGGTGTGAGCACCTCCCAGGCGCCGCCGGGCGGGAAACCGGGGGTGTGGTCGACCACGGACACCATGAGGGGTCCGAAAAGGAACAGGTACAGGAGTGGCTGCATGATCCCGATGAGCAGCCAGGTCGGGCTTCGCAGCGCGAGCTTCATGTCCCGCACGAAGATCAGTTGGGTGTCACGCGGCATGGGCGGCCTCCCTGGCCTGAGGCGCGGGGTCGCCGTCCCGCAGGGAGCGTCCGGTCAGGCTGAGGAACACGTCGTCGAGGGTGGGCCGGTTGACCTTGACCGAGGCCATGGTGATCCCCCGACCGTCGAGGGTGCGCAGCAGTTCCGGCAGGGCGGCGTCGCCGCGGGGCACCCGGAAGCGCACCGTGTCGCCGTCGACGCTCACCTCGGTCGCCCCGGTCAGCCGCCCGGCGACGTCGGCCGCCTCCGCGACCTGGTCGGTCACCTCGATGGTGATCGCGTCGCCGGCGACCCGGGCCTTGAGTGCGTCGAGGGTTACCTCGGCGACGATCGTGCCGTGGTCGGTGACGAGGATCCGGTCACACAGCGCGTCCGCCTCGTCGAGGTAGTGCGTGGTGAGGAAGACGGTCGTGCCCTGCTCGGAGCGCAGGCGGCGGACGTGGTCCCAAAGGTTGGCCCGGCTCTGCGGATCGAGACCGGTGGTGGGCTCGTCGAGGAAGACGAGCGTCGGTTCGTGGACCAGTCCGAGAGCGATGTCGAGCCGGCGGCGCTGACCGCCGGAGAGCGTCTTGACGGGGCGCTGGTCCAGGCCGGCGAGGTCGAGCCGCTCGGCGAGCAGGGCCCCGCGCTGTCTGGCCTCGGACCGGGACAGGCCGTAGAGCCGGGCCTGGAGTTCGATCTCCTCGGCGACCCTGGACTCGGGCCAGGTGGCGCCGCCCTGGTGGACGCAGCCGATCCTGCGCCGGACGCCCTGGGGGTCTGTCAGCAGGTCGCAGCCGGCCACGGTTCCGCGGAGGGTGACAGTGCCGTTGGATGGACGGGGTGGTCACGAGCCTGGTTGTCCGGCTCGAGCACGACGGCCGTTGCCGCCCGCTGTTCCTGGTCGTCACCGGCGGACAGCAACGGACTGCCCTCAGGAAATCGCGGCCGGCGGCGGTAGTGACCACACGGTGATCGTCGAATCTCATGTCGGTGCTCCTGGTGTATGGATCGAAGGTTGTGGTGAAGTGCGGCGGCTGACCTCGGCTGCGTAGGCGGCCCAGTCTCCGGCAGCGGCTCGCTGCCACTTGACGGCGACGGTGATGTCGATGCCGAGGGTGCGGGCGAGGACGGCGGCGGCCAGCTCGGTGGCGAGCTGGAACAGGGCGGTCGAGCGGGCTTCCGCGAGCCGGATGCCGAGTTTGCGGAACCGTTCGCCCATGGCCCAGGCGCTGATCGGCCGGCCGGGCTGGCCGCCGGGGAAGACCAGGGGTGAGTCCGTCCGGGCGGGGACGGCATGGCTGCGGCGGGCCTCGACTGCTGTCGGGCCAGGTCAGCGACGGGTGCGGGAAGCTCGACCGGACCGGACCGGACCGGACCGGACCGGCGCCGAGGCGGATGCGGACGGCTCCGTCAGTCCTCTCGATGTGGTCAACGGTGAGCCGGGAGATGGCGGCGGGTCACTGGGCGTAGAGGAGCAACAGCAGTTCGGCGAGGTGGACTTCAGGTTTGAGAGTGTCGTCGTGCAGCAGTCGGCGGGCAGTGGCCCAGCGGGCCTCGTCGTCCATGGCTTGGGAGGGACCGTTCCATCGCTCGGCAGGGAAGCTGAGATCGCGGGCGATCTTCTGGGAGAGAGCTCAGCGCACGAAGTGGCCTGCCTCCCGGCGGTGGCGGACGTCGTCGCTGGTCATCCAGCGATCGAGGTCGTTCTGTCGGCAGGTGGCCAGGGTGAGGTTCTGTTCCTCGAGCCAGTCCAGGAGGTGGACGGCCGCCCGTAGATGTTGCCGCGCAACTGTGAGCTGGTAATGCGTGATCTCCTTGCCGCGGCTTCGTCGGCGCAGAAGGTGCCATGTCGCGTACCGGTGCAGGATCTTCCGGCCCTCGGTCGTCGGGTGGGAGTCTACGAAGCTTTTCACGTGCCGTTCGAGGCGGGCCATCTGCTCGTCCCGCCGGGGCAGGACTTCGGTGGCGACGAGAACGCTGCGGATGTGCTCGACGACCTTGCCTTCAGGGAGTTCGTCCAGGGCCTCATGGGTGAGAGGCCGGCGGCCGGAGCCGAGATCGGACAGGACGGTGGAGACGATGCCCTGGGAGAGCCAGCGCATCGCGGTGCCGGCCGGTTCTGTGTCGGCCAGGGCGTCGTGAAGGGACTGTAGCTTCGGGTTGATGAAGCCGGTTTCCTCGGCGAGGAGTTCGTGGAGCCGCTGCTTGAGGGTGCACCGGGGGCACGGTCCCGGTGCGTGCAGCCGTTCGGCTTGTCCGCAGGTGGGGCATGGGCGCCAGAGCCCGGCGTCCGGCGTGGTGCAGGGGCCGCAGACGGGGCGTCGGCGGTGCCGGAGTGGATGCCGCGCATTCGTCCGCAGAGGGTGCAGTGAGCTTGGCGCCTGTCACAGCCGCCGCAGCGGGGCAGGCCGGTGAGCTTCGAGAGCATCCAGGGTGCGGTGCGGCCGCAGATCGAGCCGAGCAGGATGGGCAGGGGGCGGCAGTTCGGGCAGATCGGTCCGTCCGCGATGCGGGAGTTGACCATCTGTGACTCGCCGCAGACGATGCAGGTCTCCAGGTTCGCCTGGTCCCTGACCAGGCAGCTCGGACACGGTGGCCGCCTCTGGGCATCGCGGGTGGCCGGCTCGCGCCGGGCTCCGCAGCGTACGCATTCTTCGAAGCGGGACTTGGCGATGCAGGCGATCAGTTTCGGCTAGAGCGTGTCTCTTTGATCGGTTGGTCAGTTGATCGGATGTGTCTGTCCGGTTAGTGATCTCTGATGCGATGTGGGACCGGATAGAGCCGGGATACCGGCATCACCAGTTGGCTGACCGACGGAATGGCGCGTCGGCGTAGGCACAGCGGATCGTGTCGGTGAGTTCGCGTACAGCTGGTTCGATGGCAGGTTCGGGGAGTCGGCCGTAACCGAGTACCAGGGCCGGGCCCGAAGACGCTTCGGGTGCCAACTGGAAGCCGCTCAGCGGTTGGAGACGTATTCCTCGGGCCCGGGTGGTACTGATGATCGCGGCTTCGTCGATGCCCGCGGGGAGTCGGACGAGCACGTGCAGCCCTGCGGCGATACCGTCCACTCTGCAGTCGGGTAGTGAACGGCTCAGACTGTGGAGCAGTGCGTCTCGCCGTCTGCGGTAGGCAGAGCGCGCCTTGTGCACCGCGCGTTCGTAGGCGCCGGTGGTGAACAGCCGGCTGAGCGTCAGCTGCTCGAGAGCCGGTGATCCCGAGTCGGCGTATCGCTTGGCGTCGAGGAAGCGGTCGAGGAACGCCGGGGGAACGACCGTCCAGCCCAGGCGCAGTGCCGGCGCAAGCGTCTTGGACGTTGTTCCGACGTAGAGCACGTGGCTGGGCGCGAGTCCTTGCAGGGTGCCGACGGGGGCGCGGTCGTAGCGGAATTCGGAGTCGTAGTCGTCCTCGATCACGAGTGCGTTCCGCTGCGCTGCCCAGGCGAGTACTGCGCGTCGGCGTGAAGGTTCCAGGACAGCGCCGGTGGGGAACTGGTGTGCGGGAGTGACGACGACGGCATCCGGATCGGTGCGTGCCAGCTCGTCGACGCGAATCCCGTCGCCGTCGACCGGCAGGGGAACGAGCTCCAAGCCGACGCGGCGGGCCGCCTCCCACTGATCGTTGTGGGAGGGGTTCTCGAAGCCGATGCGGCGTGCACCGGAAGCCGCCAGCACGCGAAACGCGATGTCGGTTGCCTGGCTGTAGCCCTGGACCATGACGATGTGCTGCGTCGTCGCCACCACTCCGCGGACTCGCCCCAGGTAGTCCATCAGGCTGCGTCGGATCTCGAGACAGCCTCTGAGGTCTCCGTAGTCGAGCACAGCATCCGGTGCGGTGCGCAGCACGTATTCGTGTGCCCGTGCCCAGGCCCGGCGGTCGAACAACGAGACGTCGGGTGTGGTCGCGGTGAAATCGAACCGCGTTGGCGTCGACGGGGTCTCGGGTTCGTCGGTACCGTCGGCCGCGGGTGAGGGGGGCCGACTCGCCACCACCGGGACAGCCCGGTCCCGTGACTGGAGGAATCCTTGCGCACCCAGTGCTTCATAGGCGTCGACCACGACACCGCGCGAGACGCCGAGCTGCCGGGCGAGGTCACGCGAGGACGGCAGGCGGGTTCCGGCCTGGAGGCGGCCGGCCCGGATGGTGTCGCGCAATGCCGCTTCGAGCTGCCGCCGCAGTGGTGTTCGCTCAGTACGGTCGAGCGAGACGAAAAGCTCCCGTAGGACGGTGCTCTCCCTGCCGAGGCGGAGATCTTCGGGAGTGGCGGACTGACCGCAATCTGGTCCCATTTTTGTCCCGCTCTGTGGCCCTGGGTATCAGGGCCAGATGCTACTACCTTCGCGGCATGCGAACAGATTCAGCCAGCCGAAGCGTCCGGTTGGTCCGCCAGCCGGAGCGGGCCCGCTACGAGCGCGAGTTGATCGATACGATCTTGGACGAAGCGATGGTCGCCCATCTCGGTTTCGTGCACGACGGGCAGCCTTTCGTGATTCCGACGTTGCACGCCCGGCTGGGAGACGCCGTCTACGTCCATGGTTCGGCCGCGAGCCGGATGCTTCGCGCGCTCGACAGCGGCGTGCCGGCGTGCCTCACAGTGACCCTCCTCGACGGCATCGTTCTGTCGCGGTCGGTGTTCGAGCACGACGTCAACTACCGCAGCGCGGTCCTGCTCGGCCGGATGTCCGCCGTAAACGACGAGAAGGGCAAGCTGGCGGCGCTGGAAGCATTCATGGAGCGCTTGATCCCGGGCCGTTGGGCCGAGGCGCGGCCACCGAGCCCTCAGGAGCTCAAGGCGACACACATCCTGCGGCTACCGATTGACGAGGCATCGGCCAAGATACGCGCCGGCGCGCCCGACGACGCCGATACCGAAGACGGCCGACTCGATGTATGGGCGGGCCACATCCCGATCGCCCTCCACTACGGCGAGCCGACGCCCGACCCGGCGCTCCGTGCAGGGATCCCCGTCTCCGAGGCCGCTCTCGCGCTGGTCCGTGTCGCTGAGATGCGCACTGAGCCTTTTCCAACCTCCGGTTGAGGCGTGGTGAAGGACGAGAACGGTCTTCACGATGTCGGTGATCCGGTTGGTGCTGCAGCTGAGCTTTCGCAGGAGGCGCCAGCTTTTGAAGGTGGCCATGGCCTGCTCGCCGATGCATCGGATCTTGGCGTGGCTGCTGTGGCGGAGGCGTACTGGCCGGGGGCCGCGCCCGCGGGGAGACGAGGGGTCCGTTCCCGGTGACACGCACCGGGGACGGGCCCCTCGCCCGTTCGTTCAGGAAGCCCGGATCGCCCGGTCGATCTCCACGCCGGTACGGGCCATGACGACGGGCCACTCCTCCCTGAGGGAAGCGGGCAGAAGCTCGCGGTCCTCGTCCCGCTGGATCATGGTCGGCCCGCCCGGGACGACGAGCACGGCATCCAGCCGTTGCAGCAGGACGGCCAGGAGGTCCATGATCCCGCCCCCTCCGAAGCGGTTGAAGGTGATGCCGGTCGGGTTGTTGAAGTACACACCCGCCTCCTCCCCCTCCGCCGTACTCACCAGCAGGAAGTCCGTATCGGGATCCCGCACCACCGCATAGGGATCGAGGACCTCGTGCGCAGCCCTCATGTCCAGCGTTGCCGGCTCACCGTTCTCGAACCGGCACACGAAGATGTCAAAACTCATGGAGCCCTTTCTCACCTCAGGTTGAGGCGTGGTGAAGGACCACGATGGCCTTCACGATGTCGGTGATCCGGTTGGTGCTGCAGCGGAGCTTCCGCAGAAGGCGCCAGCGCCATGGCCTGTTCGCCGAGACAGCGGATCTTGGCGTGGGTGCTGTTGTGTCGCCACTGCCAGCGTTTGAGCCGACGGCCCTGAACGGCACCCGGACGCGGTGCCCGGCGCCCTGGTCAGCCTTGTCCGCCCAGCACTTCACGTCGGCCTCAGTGAGCGCATCCATGATGCCGTGGCGACGCGCGGCAGTCAGGTCATGGGGCGATCCGGGCAATGCCGGTGAGGCCCACAGCAGTCGGCCGAACGGGTCGGTGAGGACCTGGACGTTCATGCCGTGGCGTTTGTGTTTTCCGGAGTAATACGGGGTGTCGGCGGCGATCCGGTCGATCGGCAGCAGGGTGCCGTCCAGGATCACGAAGGCTTTCGCCCGTACGGTCTTCATCGCCTCGGTCAGGGTAGGCGCGGCGGCGGCCAGGACGTCGATCACCTCACGTATGTACCGGTACACGGTCGCGACACCAATGCCGACCCGGCGGCGAGCCGCGCGTAGGTGTCCCCGCACCGCAGGTGGGCGAGGACGAGCAGGACCTGTCGGCCGACGCGCAGCCGTCGCCACCGGGTCCCGATCTCTCGCTGCCGGGCACAGAGCCGCGTGGTCAGATAGCGCAGGGTGCGGCCCGACAGATCGATCGACGAGGAGTAGGCAAGCACGCGAAGCTCCTGGCGGACACGGGTGATCTTGGTCGAGAACCTCTCTATCAGGAGCTTCGTCGTTCCGTACAGCTGGCAACCTCCAACACCTGGCCGCCGCAGTCAGGTTGGAAAAGGCTCAGTGCTCGTACCGGAGGAATTGTCAAGACTTGTGGATGAGGAGTGGTTGCCTGCTGGCAGGCGAAGGGACTTGAGTCTCCAGTAGGGGGAGACGCAAAGGTGGGGGCATGGACGGCGACACGCTCTACTCGATCGGCGAGCTCGCTCGACGGACCGGTCTCACGGTCAAGACCATTCGGTTCTACTCTGATCGCGGAATCGTGGCGCCGACGGACCGCAGCCCGGCCGGCTACCGCCTCTACAGCATCGACGCCGTCGCACGCCTGGACCTCGTGCGGACCCTGCGTGAGCTGGGACTGGACCTTCCCACGATCCGCAAGGTCGTGGACCGTGAGCTCTCGCTTCCCGAGGTCGCCGCGGCGCACGCCGAAGCACTGGCAGTGCAGATCCGCGTCCTGCGCCTGCGGCGCGCGGTGCTGACGGCGGTGGCCGAGCGCGGGTCCACACCTGAGGAGACGGAACTCATGCACCGGCTGGCCCAGCTTTCCGAGGACGAACGCCGACGTCTGATCGGCGATTTCCTCGACGCCGTCTTCGGCGGTCTTGACGCCGCACCCGCATTCGCGGGGGTCATGCGCTCGATGACCCCCGAGTTGCCCGACAACCCGGAGGCGGAGCAGGTCCAGGCGTGGGTGGAGTTGGCCGAAATGTCCCTGGACCCTGATTTCCGCGCCAGGCTGCGGCGGATGGCCGAGGACCAGGCGGCCGAGCAGACCCGAAGCGACATGATGGGCCCGCGCCGCGACATTGCCGCAGCCGTCCGTGACCAGGTTGGCCCGGCCCTGACCGCCGGCATCGACCCGGCCTCGCCCCAGGCCGATCCGATCGTCGCGGCGTTCACGGCGCACTACGCGCACCTCCTCGGCCGCCCCGACGACGTTGAGCTTCGCCGCCGACTGGCGACTCGGCTGGAGAGCGTGAATGACCCCCGCAGGGAGCGGTACCTTCAGCTGCTCGCAGTGGTCAACGGCTGGCCGGCCCCGGAGAGTCTGGCTCCAGTGTTCGACTGGTCCGTCCAGGCTCTGCGCGTCCGGACACGGCAATGATGGGGCGGTCGCAAGGCGGCATGGGGCGGACGCGGCTGGCGTCGGGTGAAAACGCCGCCGCATATGATCGGTTGATGAGTGCCCCGGTCGTACTTCAGGTGGCTGCGTCGCCGGTCTCTCCCGCTCTCGTTCTTCGTCCCTGGCGCATGGAGGACGTTGCCGCATTGGTCGAGGTGAGCCGGGATCCCGCACTGCGCCAGTGGGCGAGCTCTGTCGTGGACGACGATGCCGACGGGGCACGGTGGGTGCAGGCTCAGCAGCAGGGCTGGGCAGCGGGGGACCGGTTCGGCTTCGCCGTCCTTGAGGCACAACCCGGTTCAGTTCGCGAACAGTTGGTGGGCAACGTGGTCCTCAAGGAAGTCATCTCCGGCAAACCGGCGGCCGAAGTGGGCTACTGGACCGCGGCGCACGCTCGCGGGCGGGGAGTGGCCTCCCGCGCTCTGGAGGCACTCACCAGCTGGGCCTTCGACACCTTCGAAGCCGACGGGCTGGAGCGTCTCGAACTCCTGCACCAGGTGGACAACCTGGCATCGTGCCGGGTTGCGCAGAAGAGCCGCTACGACTTCGACACCATCCTGCCCGCGGCACCGCCCTCCTTCCCCCGCGATGGCCACCTGCACATACGGCGCACGAGTGCCTGAGATCCTCCCGGCTTCTACGGATCGGCTGAGGCTGCTCACGCCGAGAGGGTCTCGGGGCGTTCGACGAGGTGGCCGCGTTCGAAGCGGGCCCCGGCACGGACCAGAGCGACGAGGTGGGGTGCGTTCACAGCCCGCCAGCGGGCCTGGGCTGACTCGACCAGCTTGAAAACCATCGCCAGCCCGGCGGCCCGGCTGCCGGCATCCTTGGTCACCTTGGTCCGCAGCCGCACGGTGGCGAACGTCGACTCGATGGGATTCGTGGCCCGCAGGTGGATCCAGTGCTCGGCGGGGAAGTCGTAGAACGCCAGCAGCTCGTCCTCATCGTCCACGATCTTCTTGACCGCCTTGGGGTACTTCGCGTTGTACTGCTTGGCGAACATGGCGACGGCTTTGCGGGCCTGCTCCTTGTTCTCGGCGTTGTAGATGTCCTGGATGGCGCGCTTGGCCGCGGGCTGGGCCGACTTCGGCAGGGAATCGAGAACATTTGCGGTTTTGTGAACCCAGCATCTTTGTTCGCGGGTGTCGGGGAACACCTCGGCCAGGGACTTCCAGAAGCCGAGCGCGCCGTCCCCGACGGCCAGCACCGGGGCGCGCATGCCCCGGCGGGCACAGTCGCGTAGCAGGCCCGCCCACGCCTCCGTCGACTCGCGATAACCGTCGGCCAGCGCGATCAGCTCCTTGGTGCCGTCCGCCCGCACGCCCATCACCACCAGCACGGCAGCCTTGGCCTCCTCCAGGCGTATGCGCAGGTGAATGCCGTCGGCCCACACGTACACATAGTCCGTGGCCGACAGATCGCGGTCCATGAAGGCGGCGTGGTCGGCCTGCCACTGGGCCGTCAGCCGCGTGACCGTGGCCGGCGACAGCCCGGCCGAACTGCCGAGGAACTGCTCCAGCGCGGGCACGAAGTCCCCAGACGACAACCCGTGCAGGTAGAGCAGCGGCAGCACCTCGCTGAGCTTCGGGGACTTCCGGGCCCAAGGCGGCAGGATCGCCGAGGAGAACCGCCTGCGTTCGCCCGTATCCATGTCGGTGCGCTTGTCGTTCACCCGCGGGGCCTTCACCTCCACGATCCCGGCCGCAGTGGTGACCTTCCTCGGCTGGTGGTAGCCGTTGCGCACTACCAGCCGCCGCCCGTTCTCGTCCCGCTGGTCGGCCAACTCGGCGATGTATGCGTTGACCTCGGCTTCCAGCGCGGCGGCCAGCATCCTGCGGGCGCCCTCCCGGACGATCTCGTCCAGCAGCGACGACCCATCTCGCGTGGCGCCGTCTCCGTTGACTACGGTGAGCATGAAGGTGCCTTCCCGACCGGCGCCGCGCACGTCGGTCTTGCTCGGTGACCTATCGATCAATCGCCCGGGAAGGTACGTCCTCCCGGGCCCGATCCACAGGATCTGAGCATTGCTCCTCGTACCGGCGGGAATCGCCCTGCTGATGATCGGCCTCTACCCTCTACCTCAGGGCGCCGTGACCGGAAGTCCCGCCGCACCGGTCGCGTGCGCTGGACATGAGGCGGCGCACCCCTCCTACTGGGTGCAACTCGCGCTTGTCGTCACACAGTTGGCGCTGCATCACACATGGGCCCGGACAGTGTCCCAGCACCTGAGGCGTCGCGCTGTGGGTAAGCGAGCGGTCTGTTGAGCGCTGGCGCCGGGCCTGGCGCCAGCGCGGCGAAGCCGGGGTCCTATCAAAGGGTTCGCCGGGTCGACCTAGGCTCAGCGAAGCCCAGATCGCCAGATTGGAACGGGAGTTGGAGCGTGGTCCGCTGGCCCACGGCTGGGTGGACCAGCGATGGACGCTGGCGAGGATCAAGACGCTGATCGGTCGGCATTTCCACGTCCCCTACACCGTGGAGGGCACTTGGCGGCTGCTGAAGCGGCACGGCTGGAGCTGGCAGCAACCCGCCCGGCGGGCCATCGAGCGCGATGACGAAGCGGTCGAGGTGTGGAAGAAGGAGACCTGGCCGCGGGTAAGAGCACTGCGGCGGAGCTCGGCGCCTGGATCCTCTTCGAGGACGAGGCCGGTCAGTCGATGGCTCCGCCGCGCGCCAGGACCTGGGGCCGGATCGCCCGGACCCCAGTCGTTCGGGTCAGGGGCCGGGGCTCCGGTCGGGTGTCGATGGCGGGCATGACCTGTTACAGGCTCGGCGAGCGGTCCCGACTGATCTACGCGATCCGCGAGTACCGGGGCCGCAAGAACGAGCCGAAGGACTTCGGTTGGCGGAACTTCCGCGACCTGATCGTCCGCGCCCGCATCCAACTCGGCGGCCCGATCGCGCTGGTCTGGGACAACGTGCGGCTCCAACTGACCCCTGGCATGCGGGAGTTCATAGCGGCGAACACCGAGTGGCTCACAGTGTTCCAACTGCCGGCCTATGCACCCGACCTGAACCCGACGGAGGGTATCTGGTCGCTGGTCAAGCGCGACCTCGGCAACCTGGCCGCCGCGGACCTCGGCGAGATCACCAGAGCGGTGAAACACCGACTCAAGAAGATCCAGTATCGCCGGGACCTCGTTGACGGCTGCCTCGTCGGCACCGGCCTATCCCTAAACGGCGGCGAGCAGGCGACCAGCCAGTCAGTCTCCAGGAGCGACACCTCTGCGTCCTCGATCGAACAGGGCCGGTATCGTCGCGCTGCTGACCGTCCAGGCTGAAGCGCTCTACTGACCGGAGGTTGATCGTGGCAACGGACGTCTGGGGCGTGCTGGACGAGACCCAGCGCCTTCCATGGGTGTTCGCGCCGTTCGAACGCGTAGGGCCTCTGGAGTTCGGCATGACGCATGAGCAGGCAGAGGCGGCAGTTGACGGCGTCCTGCAGACCGCTCTCCGAGAGGGCTCCTCCGGAAACGAGGCGCGGGCTGACTTTTGGCTGGGGCATCGACTGGATGCCAGGTTTTCCGGGCCGGCGGTAACCGTGTACTACGACCGGTCGATCGGCCTGGCAGCCATTGCAGTAAACGCGCTGCGCGGTCCACAGGTGACCTTGGACGGGATGGGCCTCGTCGGTCAGGTGCCATCACGCCTGGAGGATCAGTTCATCGACTACCTCGGAACGCACAACAAGGAACTGCAGTACTCGCAGTGCGCTGATCCGTGCTCGTCGCAACTTGGCCTGGCGCTTCGCGCCCAGCGGGCTGGCGACCTCGTACTAAGCCGCCCGGTGATGGTGGCTGAAGCATGGGCTGACCGTTGCTGGGACACTACGGAGGGCTCCATCCCTCGACAGGAGTGGAAGACCTTCGAGTGGTGAGTGCCAGCGGGCCCTCCCCGGGTGCCTGCACCCGCCTCTTCTGCCCACCGCGGTCATCGCTTCGTCCGACATCACCCTTTCAAGTTCAGTAGCCACCCGGGCGGAGATCCCCAGTGGGGTCTACTAGCCTGGCACGCAGTACAGCCGCGGCGTGGTGTGGGCACGACGCCGTGTTGTCCTCGTCCACATCATGGTCAAATGTTCCATCATGTGAACGCCTCGGCCGTGACGATCTTGGTGCGGGCAAGATGCCTCGCATGATTAAGGAAATACGCAAAGCATACCTGCTGGGCGCCGAGCGGGCCGTGCACCTGCTGGCCACCGAAGAGGTGGCGCGTTGCTGGGACCAGGAGTCAGTGCTGCCGGGGATGACGGTGGGTGGCCTGGCTGGTCACCTTGCGCGCAGCGTCCTGCAGGTCGAATGGTTTCTCGACGGCGAGATAGCCGGCACGGAGCCAGTATCGCCGGTACGCTACTACGCGCGACTCGTCGGCACGTCTTTGCCGGACTCCGCACTCAACCTCGGCGTGCGCGCGCGGAGCGAGGAGACGGCAGCCGCCGGCCCCGCCGCCGTGGCTGAGCAGGCGCGCGCTGCATGGCAAAGGCTGGCACAACGGCTGGACCAAGAGCCAGCCGATCGGCGAGTGGCCGTCCTCCACCGGCCTGGAGAGGAAATGCTGCTCGATGGCTACCTCCAAACCCGCTGCGTCGAATTGGCAGTGCACCTTGATGACCTGGTTCTGAGCGTGGGCGCTCACTGGCAGACACCCGAAGCCACGCTCGCCATTGCAGTCGATGTCCTTGTCGCAGCCGCCCGTGACCGGCACGGCGATCAGGCCGTGCTACATGCGCTCGCCAGGCGTGAACGCGACTCCGACCAGGCTTTGCGCGTACTGTAAGAAGCCGTAGCCGTTGCCCTTTGTCCACTCCCCGCTTCGGGCAGACACCCTGCCCGAAACGAGGCCAACCGCTTCGTTGCCACGGCAGGGCCAGCAGCCAGGCGAGGGCGTGCCGGGCATGCGAGGGGACGGCACGCTCCCCACTCTGAACCAACTCCCTGATGGCAGTGGCGGCCTCCCCCTCAGTGTTGCCCATGGCGGCTTCCATCGAGAACTGATCGGGCACCTGCCCGGGCCGGTAAATCGAGTGGCCGAGGTTGCGATGGCCTACGTCGCGAACCGACGAGTTGAAACGCCGCCCGCTCATCACCTAGTGGATGACCAACTTGCCGCGCTGGCCAGCGAAGTGTTGCAGCAGGAACTGCGGGATGAAGTGGTGCTTCTTGGCGTGCGGCGGCAAGGGACGCCATCCACGGCGCCCCCGACAGCCGTACAGAGACGGGTGGGGCTTCCAACAGTGACCCCACCAGCCGTGGTCGGGGCTGGACGCGGCACGGCCGGACCGTGGTCTGGTTCTGCGGCCGGCACCTTGGCCGTCTTCCTGACGGCCCTTCACCGACCTGCCCCCGGCGGGGCGCCCGCCGGCCATGGCCGCGGGGGGCCACTGGCCGACCGTGCCGAGCAGTTCGCCGAGCAGTTCGCCTCGGCCATCGAGCTGGGGCTGCTCCCCGAACCGGATGCCGTCCGCGCGGTCTGGGACGTTGCCGCGCCCGAGTGGGCGGGCCCGGCGCTGTGGATTCACGGCGATCTACATCCGGCCAACGTCCTCACCGCGGACGGCACCTTCTGCGGCGTGATCGACTTCGGCGACCTCTGCGCGGGCGATCCGGCCTGCGATCTCGCCGCATGTTGGATACTGGTGCCAAACGGGGCCGCCGACCGCCTCCATGACGCCTACCAGCCGGTGGTGAACGCCGCGACCCTGCGCCGCGCCCGCGGCTGGGCGGTGCTGGCAGCCCTCAGCGGCATCCTCATGAGAGGCCGGCCTTCATGGCCACCCCGGCGGCAAGGCCACCTGGGGCCCACCCGCCCACGCCGCGCTGCGACGCCTCATCGCAACGATCCGCCGATGAACGCGCTGTCCACCTTCGGTGACAAACGCCCTCAACGCGCGGTTCGTTGAGACAGACCACACCTGTCCCTCTCACGTGATCTCCATTGCCCTGGATCGGGGAGCGGCGTCGATAGGGTGTCGCCATGCCGTATTCGCCGATGCCGCTCCAACTGGAAACCACTCGACTGAGCTTGCGTCCGTGGACCGAGTCCGACGTCGACGCCCATCGCGTGCTCGTCGCCGAACGTGGTGGTGGCATGCCGTCGATCGAGGACAACCGGCGGATGATCGAGGATCAGCGCGCTGCGTCGGCACTGACAGGAATTGCTCTGCTGCCCGTTATCCGCCGCGATGCGGGTGACTTCATCGGGTATTGCGGGCTCACTGTCGGTCGGGCTTCCGTTGACGAGCCAGAGATTGCCTACGAGCTGTTCCGGAGCGTACACGGACAGGGCTATGGCACCGAGGCGGCGTCCGCGGTGCTCGACGCGGCGATCGCGACTGGGCGGAAACGGCTCTGGTCGACGGTGCGTCCCTGGAATGCACCATCGTTTCGCGTCCTCGAAAAGCTTGGGTTCAAGCGCGACCACGTCTCGACCGAAGACAGCGGCGAACTGGTGTGGCTCACCCGCTCCCTGCCGTAGAAGACGCGTTGCAGTCAGTTCGAACGGACAAGTAGCCATCGGGTCGCTCCGGCGAGGGGGCAAGATCGTCCCCATGACCGCTGAACGAAAATTCGCCGATGCCGAAACCCTGGCCCCGGTGATGCGGGAGGTCTTCGGCACCGACCGCCGCATCGCCGCCGTCGACCGCCTCCTCAACGGCACCAAGAAGGGGGTCTACCGTGTCACGCTGGACGACGCCACGAGCACGATCGTCTATGTCTGGAACGCCGACGAGGACTACTGGGACGGGCTGCTTCCGGACGGTCACGACGACCCGTCGAACCCGTTCGCCCACGCCTCCGGCATCGAGTTCTTCGAGGGTGCCACCCGTCGGCTGGAAGCGGTAGGAGCTCGTTCACCGCGGCTGTTGCTCGCCGACCGCAGCAGGAATCTGTACCCGGCCGACATCGCCGTCGCGGAGGACGTCCGCGGCGGAACGCTGGAGGCGCTGCTGGAACACGATCCGGACGCCGGCCGGCGAACGCTCGCGCAGCTCTCAGACATGCTTCGGCGCATGCACGCCTACCGCGCGCCGGCGTTCGGGCGGGTGGCGTGGATCGATGGCGGGGGCGCCTCGCCGGACACGACCTGCGAGCAGGCATACCTGGAGCGCACGCTGGTGAGCATCGCCACCGCCGTGCCCCGCGACGCCCGCGCGGCCGAAGGCGAGGCCGTGCTGGAGGAGAAGCTCCGCATCCTGCACGCCGCTCTCGAACCGCGCGCAGAGCTGGGCGTGGTCCACGGCGAGCTCTGCGCGGAACACACCCTCGTCGGGCCGGACGGGGAGCCCGTCATCATCGACATCGAGGGCCTGATGTACACCGATATCGAAGTAGACCACTGCTGGATGCGGATGCGTTTCGGCCCGCACTACGAGGCACTCCGCAACCCAGACCTCGACCCGCGGCGCGTCAAGTACTACCAGTACGTCATGCACCTGGACTTGGTCGGCGGCCCGCTTCGCATAGCCGAGGGCGACTTCCCGAACCGGAAGTGGATGCTCGACGTCGCAGACTTCCATCTACAGAAGGCGCTCGCCTACGAGGCATGAGCCAGCCGTAGGTCTTCGGCCGATCGCGGCTTCACACTGACGCGGTGGGAAACAGCGCTCCGGGGGCCAGGTCCAACCTGGTGGCGATGACGTCCTTGGGCGGGGTGAGGTCCAAGTGCCAGTCGCCGAAGCGCCGTATCGTGCGCGTGATCAGCGGGCTGACGGTGGGCAGGTCGTCGGGGTCCACGACGTGGCCCTCGGCGGCGAGGGCGTTGGCGGCATCGGTAATGTCCAGCGCAGTGGAGTGGATTGCGCAGTTGGCGATCAGCTCGTTGAATTTGACGACTCGCTCCTGGTAGTCCGGGTCGTTGTGGCCGATCAGCCGTCCGCCGGTCATCAGATGCGCAGCGAAGCCGTGGAACGCCTCCGTGCGGTTGGTGATCGCGGTGATCTGGTCACGCAGCTCGGGCTCGGACAGGTATCGAAGGAGCGTCACGGTCCTGACGACGCTGCCCAATTCGCGCAGCGCCTTGTAGATGCGGTTGCGCTTCGAGTCGTTGCCCAAGCGGTGCAGCAGCGTAACCGAGGACAGCCAGCCTCTCGGATCGAGATCCCGGTGCGCAACAGATCCTTCCAGTGGCGTTCGATGAGGGCCCAGTCGATGACGTTGTCGTCGAACAGGGAGTCGATGTGCTTTGCCGCACCTTGGCGTCCGGCCGGTAGAAGTTCAGGTCGTGCCAGTTGCGTATGCGGGGATGGAGGTCGAATCCGAGGAGCGCGGCCAGGCCGAAGACCGGCAGCGAAGCCCCTTGCGTGTCGGCGTGGATGGTGTCGGGCTGGATGTCGGAGACGTTGGACAGCAGCGAGTCCAGCAAGTACACCGCCTCCCACACCCCGCACGGGATGAAGTGGGAGAACAGCGCGATGTAGTTATCGGACACCAGCCGGAACGCCAGAGCCCCGAACCCGCCGTATCTGACGTGGGACTCGGCCCGCAGGCTGTCTTCCCAGGTGTCGATCTGCGAGCCGTCCGTGGCCGCGGTCGGCCCGTCGCCCCACATCGCGGCGACATCCAGCTTCGCGGAGGGGTTGACCATGGCCGCCGACGCCTTGCAGGAGCTTTCCGATGATGCGCCGCAACCTGCTGCGTGGCGCGCTCGCCGCCCTCACCGCCGCCCGGACCGACGTCGACCAGCTGCACGCCTGGGTCCTCGCCAGCGAGGCGATGGTCCCACTCAACTACGGTGCCCCGAAGGCCGCGGCCGGCCTCGCCGAACAAGCCCGCCGCACCGCCGGACACCGGCTGGCCGCCGCCGCCGCCGTGTTGGCAGCCGCCGTCGCCGCCCGTGCCCACGCACTCAACCACCAGCCCGAGCAGGCCTGCGCCGCGCTCGCCGCCACCGACGCCCTAATGGAACGGCTCCCCGGCAGCGAGCGGTCGGACACCTGGCTGACGTACGGCGAGCAGAACCACCTGACCGCGCTGCCCGTCGACTACCGCACCGGTCTGGTCCGCCGCCGCGCCCTGGACCTGTACGAAGCGATCCCCGCCCAGTACCACAGCGAACTCGCCGTGCGTGAGTTGCGAGACGTAAGCTCGTGGTGCTCGTGCGGCGTCGAGGTGGGGCAAGCCCACCGGCGGCCGGCCGTAGGCCCTGCCTCTGGAGGACCGCATATTGCTGGTGGCCGCGTATTGGCGGACGAACCTGACGATGCGCCAGCTGGGACCTCTGTTCGGGATCTCGAAGTCGGCAGCGGACCGGGTCTGCGCCTGAGCCGTCGTGCGGCGACGCATCCAGCCCTCCAGCACGGGCCGTTGGGCATCAGGGACCGACAACGGCGGAATCTTCGGACCCGGACGGCTCATACCGAACCAACGACGAACCTCCGATTCAGGTCACTAGTGTCATGCGCCTGAAATCGCGGGCTTAAGTCTCTCGCTGATTGTCGGTGGCTGGCGGAGTGAGCTTGGTGAGGTAGTCGGCGAGAGATTTGAGGATCTCGTCGGCGGTTTTGGTCCAGGTGAAGGGCCTGGGGTTCTCGTTCCACGAGTCGATCCAGGCCCTGATGTCATCCTCCAGCGCCTTCACCGAGGTGTGGACGCCGCGGCGAATGAGTTTGTCGGTCAGCAGGCCGAACCACCGCTCGACCTGGTTGATCCAGGAGGAGCCGGTCGGAGTGAAGTGGACATGGAAGCGAGGGTGCTTGCCGAGCCAGGTCTTGATCTCCGGGGTGTTGTGGGTGGCGTAGTTGTCACACACCAAGTGCACATCGAGTTCGGCGGGAACCGCCTTGTCTATCGTGACCAGGAACTTCTTGAACTCGACGGCCCGGTGGCGGCGGTGCAGTGCCGATATGACGGTGCCGTCGGCGATGTTGAACGCGGCGAACAGGCTGGTGATGCCGTGCCGCAGGTAGTCGTGGGTGCGCCGCTCGGGCATGCCCGGCATCATCGGCAGCACCGGCTGCGAGCGGTCCAGCGCCTGGATCTGGCTCTTCTCGTCCACGCACAACACCACGGCCTTCTCGGGCGGGTTGTGATACAGGCCGACGACGTCGACGACCTTCGCGACGAACTGCGGGTCGGTGGAGAGCTTGAAGGCATCCTGCAGGTGCGGCTTGAGGTCGAACTTCTTCCAGATCCGCCCGATGGTGGACTTCGACAGCCCGGTGCGGGCGGCCATCGAGGCCCGCGACCAATGCGTGTCCTGGCCAGGGGTGGATTCCAGCGTCGCGACGACAACGTCCTCGACCTGGTCGAGCAGGATGGACGGCGGCCGACCGGGCTGCGGCTCGTCGACCAGACCGTCCAGCCGCCGCTTGACGAACCGGGCCCGCCAGCGGTTCACCGACTGCTCGCTCACACCGAGTTCGGCCGCCACCTGCTTATTCGTCCCGCCCTCCGCGCACCGCAGCACGATCCTCGCGCGCAGAGCCAGGAACTGCGTGGTCTTCGCGCACCTCGCCCAACGCGTCAGCTGAGCCCGCTCGTCATCACTGAGCACCAGCTCCGACTTGCGCCGGCCCGGCCGCGGCTCATCCGCGAGTCCGGCCATCCGCCCGGCAGCAAACCGCGAGCGCCACTTCCTCACCGTGTCTGCGGTTACCTCGAATTCCGCCGCCACACGTGTATTCGGCTTCCCGTCCGCGCATGCCAAGACGATCCGTGCCCGCTCGACGAGACGGGGCGTCACCGCCCCGCCCGCCCAGCGCAGCAACTCGGCGCGCTCCTCATCGGACAGCACAACTTCGACGGCACGAGGACCCCGAGACATGAAAACAAGCTACAGACTTAAGCCCGCGATTTCAGGCGCATGACACTAGAGCGCGTCATGGTGTTCGCCGTGTGGAAGCATCGGTCGCCACGCGATGGGCGTGTTGCGGTCGCCTTGATGGACTGACGGCGGGTCTTGCGCAGCCGGTTCGTCTGACTCCTGGAGAGGAATGGCGGCATGGTGGGCCTCGGGTGACGGACTGTGGCGATTTTGGTGGGGTTGGGGGACATGCATGCGGATGCGTGCTTTGCCTGCTCTTTTGGCCTCGTACATGGCTTTGTCGGCTTGGTGGAGGAGCTCGTCCGGTGTGACGCCGGGGAGGGCGACTGTCATGCCGATGGAGGCGGAGACGAGCGCCTCCTTGCCGGCGATCTCGTAGGGCTGTGCCAGGGCGGACAGGATTCGCTCGGCGACGTCTCGGGCACGCGAGGGGTGTGTCCCGGCCTCTCCCTCCAAAAGGGCGGCGAACTCGTCACCGCCGAGGCGGGCCACGGTGTCTCCGGCCCGTACGGATGCCTGGAGCCGACGAGCGGCGTGGACCAGGAGAGCATCGCCGACCGCGTGTCCGGCCGAGTCGTTGACGTCCTTGAAGCCGTCCAGATCCACGAAGAGCACTGTGGGTGGGGCTGTGCGAGTGGTCCGTTTCCGCATGGCGTGCGCGACTCGGTCGGCGAAGAGGGCCCGGTTGGGCAGTCCGGTGAGCGCGTCGTGGAAGGCCAGGTGCTCGAGTTGTTCCTGCAGGGCGAGCCGTTCGGTCACATCGCGACTGCTGAAGATCATTCCCTCGGTGTGGTGGCTGACCGTCGATTCGACATGGCGCCAACGTCCGTCGGCGTGGCGGACCCGGCAGGACACGCGGCGGCCCGGACCGCGGATGCCCGATGCGGCTTGCTGCTGCAGCGCCTCGACTGCCTTCATCAGCGGCATCAGGTCGTCGGGGTGGCAGTACAGGGGCAGGCGAGCACCCAGCAGGTCCTCAGGCCGGTAGCCGAAGACGTGGTGGGCGGCAGGACTGACGTAGCGGACGCGGCCGTCCGGGCTGACGATGGTGATCACGTCGCGAGTGCCGTCGACCAGGGTGCGGTAAAGAGCCTCCCGGGTGGTGGCTTCGCGGGTGATGTGAAGGTGGTCGGCGTGAATGATGCCTTGCCGGATACCAAGCGCGACAAGCAGCGAGCCTGCCAGGACCATGAGGGCCATGTCAGTGTGGCCGCCGACCATGGTGTGGGCTGCCAGGGCAAGGGCGCAGACGGCCACGGGAACGAAAGCGGCCACGACTCCGACGACGGGCATGAGGTGTTGGTCGACGTCCACGACCGCGGTGCCTCCGGTCAGCCATGGGGCCACGGCGATGAGGACCAGGCCAGTGATCGAGCAGGCCGTCGCGCAGGGAATGCCGTACCAGGTGCCGGGGGCCGGCATGAGGATGCGCAGCATGTCGCTTGCGGACAAAGCGACGAGGGCCAGGGCACCCACCGTTGTCGATGTGCGCTCAGGACGCTTCAGTGCGTAGCGCAGTGCCACCAGAAGTCCGAAGACCAGGATGTCAGTCACCACGCGTGCCAAATCCTGCAGAGAACCGAACGCATCGCCGCTTCGGTCGGCGCGATGCAGCAGCAGCACCCAGCCCAGGGTGAGCAGGGAGCCGGCGATCATCCATCCGTCCAGGACTCGCCGCAGCCAGATCAGCGTCGTACCGCGGTCCGCAACTGCGAGCACCAGCCCGGCGACCGCCACCAACAGAGACAAAGCGATTCCGGTGACCGCGAGCAGCTGGAGGACTAAGTGGACACCACCAGCGGGCTTTCCCCGAGAGGAAGAAAGCTGACTGACCACGACATGGTGAAGGCCACCCGCTGCCGCAGAACCCGCAAAGAGGACGAGGCGAAGACGCACCCGTCCGGCGACCGTCCTGGCACGCCCAAGGAGGGACAGGACGGCCAGACCATACCCAGCCGGCACTCCCGCGACGGCTGGGATGAACAGCGCCGCTGTCCCGCCCGCGCTCACTGCGGCGACAAGCACAAATCCCAGCCACAGAGTCCTGCACCGCCCACAGGCTGCCGATGGCCAGCTGATACGAACGGCGTGCAACGAGCCCCACCAACCGGCCTTGCCCAGCCTCACGCGAACCCCCCCGACGGTCATCAAGCCCAAAGAGGGCAGGCACACCGTGTCCGGTCTGCTCCAGTCGAGAGGAGGATATGAGGATGTCTAACGGATATCCCCATGAAGGGAGGTAAGTTCACCCGAAGAACGGACTAGCTCCTATGGGACACCCTGCCAGTTGTAGCGCTTGTGATGCACGACTGACAGCACGGTTTGAGCATGTATGCCCGCTTATTTTGGGACGTCAGATTGCTCACCAATGTTGACTGCTACGGGGTGGCGCAGATATGACGGGACTGCTGATCAATATGACTTCCCGTCAGGGTGACACGACGTCTGCGGCGCCAGTTACGTCTGCGGGGCGTGCTTCGGTTTCGACCGGTAGACACGACGCAGGGCCGGAACGGTCGTGCGAAATTCCGGCGGCTGAGGAGCCGGGTTTACGTCAGTCGGTCCTGATGCCACCGGCCTGAGGACCTCCAAAACCTGGAAGCCATCGGCCTACGGCTGTTTCCAGGCCGCGTTGAGGGGTTCCGTTTCCGACCGCACAGCAGTAGCCCCCGCCGGGATCACTCCGGGTTGGGCCTGGTCAATCAGCCTCGTACTGGATCTTCGTCACCATCTCGGCGAGTCGCGCGCCGAGTGCAGCGATGTCGGAGGGCAAGTCATCGCGCATCTGCTGCCTCGCCCGCAGCAGTTCCCATGGTGTGGGGTCCTGGCCCTGCGGCTCAGTCACGGCGTCGCCCTCCATCGCGGCCCCGCGCCGTGGTTTCAGTCTAAGGACCTGGGGCATTGACGCGCACACTGCCGCCTGTCCTGGGCATGATGAGCATGGAGCAGGGGTCCACCCTGGGTATTGCCTTGGGAGGGGCCTGCACGTGTCCGGCCGTCCGGGGTTGGCCTGTCTGCCGGGATACACTCCCCCGCTGGGGGGAGTTTCTCGCCTGCCCGTGCCGGGGCGGCTGACAGGTGGCTCGATGTGAAGGAGTCCGAACGTGGATGCCCCACATGTGGTGGGCGGAACCGGCCCGGTAGCGCCCGGGAAGGTCACGTTGGAGGTGAGCCCGTTGCCCGGCGGTCGTTCTGGGATAAGTGCCCGTGGTGAGATCAGCGCCCTCACGCGTCCGTCGTGGGAGCAGGCCCTGACGGAGCTGGCCCGGCGGCACGCGGGCGTGTCGTACGTGGAGCTGTCGGATGTGGCGTTCGTCGACGTGGCCGGGGTAACCGCGCTGGCGGTCACCGCCATGAACCTGCCCGACGGGAGGGTTGTGGTCGAGAATCCCCCGCCGCAGCTGCCGCGGGTTCTGGAGATGTTCTGGCCGGGCCTGGACCGGATCGAGGTGGCTCTGTGATGAGCACGGTGACCACCCACGAGGCGTTCGTGCACCCTGCCCTGTTCTACCGCACGGAGCAGGAGTACACGCGGCAGACGGTGGCCTTCCTTCGCGAGGGCCTGACCCACGGCGAGCCGATGGCCGTGGCGGTGCCCGGCCCCAACCTGGAGCTGATCCAGGCAGGTCTGGGCGGGGACGCCGAGGGCATCCTGTTCCTGGACATGACCGAGGCCGGCCGCAACCCGGGGCGGATCATCCCCAAGGTGCTGCGCGGATTCGCCGACGCCCACCCCAAGGGGCGGGTGCGGATCATCGGCGAGCCGATCTGGGCGGGACGCAGCGCGGTGGAGTACCCGGCGTGCGCGCAGCACGAGGCGCTGATCAACGCCGCGTTCGAGGGCCGGGCGGTGACGATCCTGTGCCCCTACGACGAGGTGCGGCTGGATCCGCAGGTGATCGCCGATGCGCGGGTTACCCACCCGACTCTCATCAGCGGGGAGGGCCGGGAGTCGGTCAGCGACGTCTACGACTGGCAGGCGGTCGTCTCTCGCTACAACCAGGAGCTGCCGACTGTGCCGGACGCCGCGGTCTTCTCCTACGGCGGGGAGGACCTTCCGGCGGTCCGTCACTTCGCTCTCGCTCAGGCGATGCGGCTGGGCCTGGCCGGGGAGCGGCTGGTCGATGCGGAACTGGCGGTCGCGGAGCTGACGACCAATAGCGTCGTGCACGGCGGAGGCCGTGGGACGCTCGCAGTCTGGGCCGATCGGGAGCAGCTCGTGATCGAGGTCCGTGATGCGGGCCTGCTGACTGATCCGCTGGCGGGCCGCCGCCCGCCGGAGCGCGGCCAGCTGGGCGGCCGGGGCTTGATGCTGGTCCACTACGTGGCCGACCTGGTGCGCGTGCACACCGGCGACGACGGCACAACCGTGCGCTGCTACCTGAGCCTGTAACCGCACGCGTAGGCGGCCCACCTGTCCGGGCGGCCGCCTGCCCCTCCTGCTTTCACGCAGCACCGATCGACGAGTCGGGCCGCCCTCAGGCCGGGGCCGTTCGACCCTCGGCGGGCGGGCGATGCACGAGCCGCGTCCCGGAGTCCTGGGCACGACGGCCACGGCCGCGAAGGCGCCGGTTGATGTTGGCGCTGTCAGTGGGTGGTGAGCATGCCCTCGCGGAGCTGGGTCAGGGTGCGTGACAGCAGTCGGGAGACGTGCATCTGGGAGACGCCGAGCCGTTCGCCGATCTGGGCCTGGGTCAGCTCCTCCACGAACCTCCAGTGCAGGATCTTGCGCGCGCGCTCGTCGAGGTCGGCGATCATCGGGGCGAGGGCGTGGAAGTCCTCCACCAGTTCCAGCGCGCCATCGTCGTTGCCGATGAAGTCGGCCAGGACCGTCTCGCCGTCCTCGCTGTTGCCGATGGTGGCGTCCAGGGAGGAGGAGTTGTAGCCGTTGGAGGCCAGTCGCGCCTCGATGACCTCCTTCTCGTCCAGGTTCATCAGCTGGGCGAGCTCCGCCACGGTCGGCGTACGGCCCAGGCGGCTGTTCAGCTCCTCGGACGCGCGCGCCAGCTGGACGCGAGCTTCCTGCAGGCGGCGCGGCACGTGCACGGCCCACGTGGTGTCTCGGAAGAACCGCTTGATCTCTCCCACGATGTAGGGGATCGAGAAGGAGGTGAACTCCACCTCGCGCGAGAGTTCGAACCGGTCGATGGCCTTGATCAGGCCGATCACGCCGACCTGGACGATGTCCTCCATCTCCTCCGCGTCCCGACTGCGGAAGCGGGAGGCCGCGTAGCGGACCAGGGAGATGTTCATCTCGATCAGCGTGTTGCGCGCGTACTGGTACTCCGGCGTACCCTCCTCCAGCCCGGCGAGCTGCTGAAAGAACAGGCGGGTGAGCTCACGCGCATCCTTCGGAGCAACCTTCGACGGGTCGCCCACCTCCGGCAGTGCAGCGCACTTTGCCTCCGACGTCACCGCTGCCTTATCCGTAACCATGTGTCCCTCCCCTGCCGGCCATGCCGACCCCGGCCCACTTCTATTCGCCGCTGCCGCGCCTACCCCTCCTCCCCGCCTTCATGCTTACTCCTTCCGCGGAGCAAGCAGGTCAGCAAGCGCATTGCGGCCCGGCCCACGCCGCCCAGGCCGACATCGCCCTCGCCGCAGTCCCCGCCCACACCCTGCGCGTCGTCGGCCTCGACCAGATCTTCCCTCTCCACCCCGACAGCGACGCCGCAACGCGGCCCTAACCCACAAAGCGTGCGGCCAAGTGGCGGTGCTCGGGAGCGCGTTCGGTGTGTGTGGTGGGCACCCGGGTACACGACGGAACGGAAAAGCCGAAAAGCACCGAAGAGCGGCGAACGCGGCGAAAGAGCACCCTATGGTCATCCCGCCGAGGAAGCCGAGGAAACAGACGGCCGATATTCAGGGCACAGGTGAGGGCGCCCCACTGCGCTACGGCGCGACCTTGGGGGGATGGCGCGGTCCGGGCCGCAGACGCCCGCCAGGCCCTGCGCGCCTTCCTGGGCCACGCCCCGCGAACCGGCCGCACAGCGTGCCGACCGCCCTGGCTGCCGATGCCGAACTCACCGCCAGTGAGCTGGTCACCAACGCCATCCTGCACGCTCCGGGCCCCTGCGGAATGACCCTACAGTTGTCCAGCGACGAGTTGACGATCATCGTATGGGACAACTCCACGGAGAAGCCGGCAGCAAAGAAGGCTGACCCGCGCCGCATCGGCGGCCATGGACTGCACCTGGTGCACACGATCAGCGACAGGGTCGTCATCCCACTCCGCGAAACGGGAAAACGGATCACCGCCCATCCCGCCCTGACACCGAACCAGAGCACTGGACCCGGGATCTCCGGTCGCCGACCGGGCCACCCGGTCCTGCTTCCGGGCCGTGATCATCGGCTCGATCAACGCCCACTGCTCGTCCGACAAGTCGCTGGGGTACGGCTCTCTCTTCACGTCCCGCATCTCGGCATGCACATGCTCAACAGATGGCCTGCCCGACGATCAGTACCTCGATCGAGCGATCACGAACCTAGGAAGATCGGACTTAACGTCCACGTAGACGGTGTCGGTGGCTCCGGCACCGCCACGCTGATGTCGGATGCCGGTTTGACCGACCGAGGCTTCTGCGGCCACTTCGCATCCGAGGGCGACGTCGTCGCCAACGTCGTCGCGGTCTCGTTGGCGACTGTCTGTCGCCCGGGCGCCGGGACCAGCGCGGCGTCGGATGTGCTTCCGTCGCCTTGCTCGAGGAGTCGGCCGCTGCCCGGACGCGGTCAATCGGGTCGGCAGCGACGGCGCGCGGGCCATCGTGGACGAGATCGTCGGCCATCTGGCACCCGAGGATTCCAAGCCCGCACGCGGCAAGGCCCTCGGACTCTTCGCGATGATGGCGGGGTCACTGCAACTGTCCCCCGTCGCCTTCGGCTCGAAGCTCGCCGACGAGGTCCTTGAGAACGCCCTCGCGTTCATGTGCTGAGCGGTGCGGGATCAGGCCGGATCAACGAATATGTCGAGCGCGAGATCGCCCTCAAAGCCGGCAGGGCTGTAGGCGGACAGGTCGGTGACGCCCTCGTCCGAGAGGACCTCGTCGTCGATGAACAGGTTGGCGGTGCACTTCCGCGCGTCACGCGTGACGATGGCGTACGCGGCGTCAGCCATGATCCGCGGACTACGGGCTTGTCCGGCGCCGCCGACCACATTGCGCACGGCGGCTGTGTTGATCAGGGTCCGCGGCCATAGCGAGTTGGCGGCGATGCCGTCGGCGGTGAGCTCCTCGGCGAGCCCGATGGTGCACAGACTCATGCCGTACTTCGACAGCGTGTAACCGAGATGCTTCCCCACCCAGTGCGGCGCGAGGTTCAACGGCGGGGAGAGCGTGAGGATGTGCGGGTTACTCGCCTTGCGCAGATGTGGGATCGCTGCCTTGCTCAGGAGGAACGTGCCACGCGTGTTGATGTCCTGCATCAGGTCGTACCGCTTCATCTCCAGCTGCTCCGACGACGACAGGTCGATCGCGCTGGCGTTGTTGACCACGATGTCGATGCCGCCGAAGGCGCTGACCGCCGCGTTGACGGCGGTGCGCACATCGCCCTCTTCGCGGACGTCGCCGACTACGGCCAGCCCCTTGCCGCCCGCGCGCTCAACCTCGTCGACGGCGGTGTGGACCGTGCCTTCGAGCTTTGGATGCGGCACGGCGGTCTTGGCGAGCATCACCACGTTCGCACCGTCGCGGGCCGCGCGCAGGGCGATGGCGAGTCCGATGCCGCGGCTGCCTCCCGACATCAGGACGGTCTTGCCGGCCAGCGTCTGAGTCATGGCTGAACCTCCAAAATGAATTGTCGAACTAATGATACGCGATACTAATGATATCTTCCACGTATGACTTCGACTCCCACACGCCAGATCGACCGGCTCTACCACGAGCTCCTGGCCCCCAAAGAGACACAGTCCGTTCGCGCTGCCGTGCGCCGGATCGCAGAACGCGAAGTGGCTCCGCACGCCGTGGCGATCGCCGGGGGCGACGAGCGCACGGACGGCTTCCCCCGGCATGTTTTTGAAGGGCTTGCGTCGGCGGGGGTCTTCCGAATCCCCTTCCCCGGCGAGGTCGGCGGCGATGGCCTGACCCACCCGGCGACCGCCACTGCCGCGGCCATCGAGGAACTGGCCTACTACTCGAGCAGCGTCGCGGCCGTCTTCGATGTGCACTGCATCCTGGCGGGCAACGCCCTGCGGCAGGGCACTGAGGAGCAGCAGCAGCGGTGGCTGCGGAAGGTCGCGGAAGGCTCAGTGGTCGGTGCCTTCGCCACCACTGAGCCGGATGCCTCCAGCGACCTGTCTCCGCAAGCGGTACAGACCGAGGCGATACGCACCGAGGCCGGCTGGGTGCTGAACGGCCACAAACGGTGGATCTCCAACTCGCCCGTCGCAGGGTTCGTGGTGGTTCTCGCCCGCACCGGCAGGCGGCTGAGCATGTTCATCGTCGACACAGCACTTCCGGGCGTGGAAGTCGGCCTTCCCGACCGCAAGATGGGAAACCGCGGTCAGCTCACCGCGGACATCCGATTCACGGGAGTGCAGCTTTCCGACGACGACCTCCTTGGTGGCGCCGAAGGGCACGGACTGCGCCATGCGCTGTCGACTCTGACCTATGGCCGGATCGGCATCGCGGCTGCCGGGGTCGGCATGGCGCAGGCCGCCTTCGATCACACCGTGGCCCACCTGTCGACGCGACACGCCTTCGGCAAACCGGTGGCCGCCAACCAGCACTGGCAGTTCCTGCTCGCCGAACGGGCCACCGAGATCGAGAACGCCCGCACCCTCTGCACCAAGGCCGCCCTGCGTCTGGACGCCGGTGACCCGTCCCCGGAGCCCGAGGCCGCGATGGCGAAGTACTACGCCACCAAGCTGTCCGTGGACATGGCACGCGACGCCGTCCAAGCCTTCGGAGGCCTCGGCTTCGCGCGCGAACTGGGTGCCGACGGCAGCCCCGGCCCTGTCGAGGCGATCTACCGGGACAGCAAAATCGGTGAGATCTACGAGGGGACCAATGAGATCCAGAAGTGGGTCATAGCTCGGCAGATCTTCGGTCGGGCCATCGTCGGCTGATCGCCCAGGACGCGCCGGTGCAGCAAGCCGACGGACAGTGGGCATCCCGTCGGCCTGCAGCGGTCCCGCCGCCCCGGGCTTTCTCGTACGATGGACAGGACCATACGTATGACTAACCATGGGTGGGATAAACGATGTCCGAGGCTCCGCTGGTACCAGGGACAGTGGCCGAACACACCATCTGCCTGCTGGTCAAGCTCGGGCAGGTGGCGTTCAGGATCGCTGAGGACGGTATCGGCGGGACCGGTCTGCGAGTGCGGCACTACAGCGTCTTGCAAGCTCTTGCGGACAACGGCGCCATGCCGCAACTGGCACTTGGTTCATTCCTGCGCATCGACCCGGCGACGATGGTGACGAGTCTCGACGACCTGGAGCGCACCGGATACGCCGAGCGGACGCGAGATCCACAGGATCGTCGCCGCTACGCCGTGGACATCACCGCCGAAGGCCGCAAGGTTCTTGCCGACCTCAACCGCACACTCGTCGATCTCGACGGCGAAGTCCTCGCAGACCTGGGTGCCACGGAACGAGACTCGCTTCACGTCCTGCTGGGCAGCCTCGCGGGAAGTCCCGCTCTGACCTCCCTGTTCGACGCCGTCCGGGAGCAGAATGGACCGAAACGGGCTTAGCGGCTTGGGGGGATCGCACCCGGGTGCGGCGGTACGCCCCGGTTCTGGCAAAGTCCCGGAAGGGCGGCCGCCGAGGTCGCACTTCTCTTTTCCTTCAGCGACCACATGATCTATGTCTGGAGCCGTGGGCAGCTCATCGAATGGGGCAGTTGCCCGGCACTAACTGGAGCCCGACCAAGCGCGGAACTGAGTGGACGTGAAGTCCGTTTCTGGTAGCGGCTTCGTCCGGGTTGGGTGAGGAATCCTTGGCGGGTGAGGCGTCCGAGGCGGGCGCGGGTGACGTTGACCGACGCCTCGTCGGTGGGCATGCCGAGGAGCTCGTGCAGCTCGCGGGCTCGGAACTCCCGCGTGGGGTGCTGGTTGAAGGCGTTCACGATGGCCTGGTAGGCGGTGTTCTTCTCGGGCGGTTCGGGTTCGTCCTGGGCCGGTGCGAGCTCGGCGATGACCCTTGTGTGCGGTGGCCAGGTCCGCGAGTCGCACTTCGGTCTCGGCCAGGGCGGCGGTCAAGTGCTCGATCTGGTCGCGTGGTTCACCGGCCCGAGCCATGGTTTCGTCGTGCTGGGCCTGGATGCTGGCCAGAAGGTCGGCGATGTTCACGCGGCCAGCCCGGGGGTGTCTCGCCAGGCCGGTGCGGGTGTGGTGAGGCGCCGGGTCATGTTCGCGATCGAGGCCCAGTAGACGCATGAGGCGGAGGTGTCGGCGCTGTGGTCGTACTCCCGGGCCAGGCGCCGGTGCAGCATCAACGTGCCGTTGACCTGCTCCACGATCCACCTTTTCGGCTGCGGGACGAAGCCTTTGCCCCGGTCATCGGCGTTGCGGCGGACGACCTCGACGTCGATGTCCAACAACGCGCCATGGATGAGGACTTCGTCCTTGAAGCCCTGGTCCACCAGGCCCTTCTCCAGACGCATCCCGCACCGCTCGGCGGCCTCGTCGAGCAGGGCGGTGCCGGCCGCGTTGTCGTGGGCGGATGCGGCCAGCACCACGTACGCCGATGATCAGCCCCAGAACGTCGACGGCCAGTCCCCGCTTGCGGCTCGACACCTTCTTGTTGACGTCCAGCCCCGTCGTGATCTTCGGGACACCGGCTGCCGCGCGGACGGACTGGGGGAGGATCACGAGGGACGGGTCCTCTAATCGCCGGGCTCTCTCCCACACCTGGCAGCGCAGGAGTTCCTGGATCCGCTGGTCCAGGCCGTCATCGCGCCATAAGCCGAAGTAGTAGAACACCGCCGACCAGGACGGCAGATCATGTGGGAGGTAGCGCCACTGGCAGCCCGTCCGGTTCTGATAGAAGATCACGTTCACGACCTCCCGAAGGTCACAGGACCCGGGATCTCCGGTCGCCGACCGGGCCACCCGGTCCACCGCAGTGCGAAGCGGTCAGGAATCCTGCCGCACTCGACAGCGAATCCGGCGCCCACGCCTACACCCCCGGCCGCCACACCGTCGGCGGCCCCGGCGCGGCCCGCGCGGCGCGCAACACCGGCGAGCGCGCCCCGATCCCCGGCCACGGCAGCGCCGCCCATCCCGTCCTGCCTTGCGGGCGACAGATATCAGCGGGTGGTGAGCATGCCTTCACGCAGTCGGGCAAGGGTGCGGGACAGGAGCCGGGAGACGTGCATCTGCGAGACGCCCAGGCGTTCGCCGATCTGGGCCTGGGTGAATTCCTCGACGAACCGCATGTGGATGATCTGCCGGTCCCGCTCGTCGAGTTCCGCGATCAGCGGGCCAAGGGCGTGGAAGTCCTCCACCAGCTCCAGGCCCGCGTCCGGGGCGCCGATGAAGTCCTGCAGGGCGGCCTCGCCGTCCTCGCTGCCGCTGATCGTGGCGTCCAGGGAGGAGGAGTTGTAACCGTTGGCGGCCAGGCGGGCCTCGCGGACCTCGTCCTCGGGCAGGCTCATCAGCTCCGACAGCTCCTTGACCGTCGGGGTGCGGCCCAGTCGGCTGCGTAGTTCCTCGGTGGCGCGGGCCAGCTGGACACGGGCTTCCTGCAGCCGGCGCGGAACGTGCACGGCCCAGGTGGTGTCGCGGAAGAACCGTTTGATCTCGCCGACGATGTAGGGGATGGCGAAGGAGGTGAACTCCACCTCCCGGGACAGCTCGAAGCGGTCGATCGCCTTGATCAGCCCGATCATGCCGACCTGGACGATGTCCTCCATCTCCTCCGGCCCGCGGCTGCGGAACCGGCCGGCCGCGAAGCGGACCAGGGACATGTTCATCTCGATCAGCGTGTTCCGCGCGTACTGGTACTCCGGAGTGCCTTCCTCCAGCACGGCCAACTGCTGGAAGAACAGCTTCGACAGTTCGCGGGCGTCCTTGGGCGCCACCCGGGACGGGTCAGCAACGTGGGGCAGCTCCGCCGTCCGCGTCTGTGCTGCCGCCATACTCATGGGCGCCATACTGTTCCCCTTCCAGGTCGATCCCGCCGCCGGCCGGCCAAAAGCGGCCGACGACGCACCGCCTACCCCCGCATCCTGCCCCCACTCCCCCGTCATGTCTGCCACAGGCTGCAAGGGCATCCCCCGCCGCCGTCACCCCGCGCAGCCCGCCTCTTCACCGCAGGCCGAGGGAAAGACAGTGGTGCCAGAGGGAACGCCGGCCACTACTGAGGGCGGCGTCCGGTGAGAGCACCGTCCAGGTCGTCGGGCAGGGCGATGCGGGCCGTGATGCGTTTGCCGACCGGCTCCCGCTGCCGACCGGCTCCCGCTGCATTTCGAAGCCCTGCGCGACCGCCATGACCATCTCCAGGCCGTGCTGCCCGACCCGGCCCGCATCAGCGGCCCGCGCCACCGGCAGCACCGGGCACTGCTCCGGCAAGGGGCGAACTACAGGGCCTTCGGTGGCGTTCAGCGCGAGGGCGACTGCCCCGAGTGCCGCGGCGACGGCAAGGCCCGGCCGTGACCACCCCGACCCTCATCGCGGCAAGCCCGCCCCAACTCGACCTCGACACCCGGCTCGCCCTCCGCCTGGCCGACATGACCATCCGCCTCGACGAGGCCGCTGTCGCCTTCGAGGTGAATACCGCGCACCTGCCCGGCGCCGACCCCATCACAGACATCGCCGAAATCGTTCGGCTCACGCCGACCCTGACGCCGACGGTCAACCCGTACAGCACCCCGATCGCCGCGCTCCTGCACCGCCTCGAAACGAACGGCCGGCTGCGCGGCGGCCTCCGCGAAGACCACGGCACCCGCCGCTGCCCGATCGGCGCCATCCCCGCCGCACTCCCTGGCCGTGCCGGAAGCCGCACCGGCTTGATCCGCCACGCCGCCACCCACGACGAGGACAGCACACTCACCGATAACTCACTCGAGGTCATCCGCCTCGACCACCTCGCCGAAACCCACCACCGCCCTACACCAACCTCTAACCCGCCCACCGAGCAGGCAAACGGCCCTGACCAGTACAAACACCAACCGAGCCTGTTCGCGCTAGAGCTACCCGCGACGAACCCGTCCCCGCTCAGCACACAACACACGGCCCCCGCCCCTACACCCTGCCCACCCCGCCCGAACCACTCACTCAACCTGTCAACAGACCAGCAACACACCAGGCCAGCCGCCACCCCCCACACCAACAAGCCTCCCTCCGAGCGTCAATCGACTGGTTTGGGCGGCAGTTGCATGCCGTGCCTCAAGGTTTTGACACCAATTTAATAAGCGCGCATACTATCTGCATGATGACCATCGCCACCGCCCAGATCACTTCGACCGCTGCCCCGTCCGCCTTCTTTGCCCGCTGGGCCGACATGGCGACCTGGCCGGAATGGAACGCTGACACTGAATGGGTCCGCCTCGACGGCCCCTTCGAGACCGGTTCAACCGGTGTCCTGAAGCCAAAGGGCGGCCCCAAGACGAAGTTCGTCATCGCCGAGCTCGCAGACGACCGATTCGTCGATGTCTCCAGGCTCACCGGAGCACGTATGACGTTCAGCCACTTCGTGGAGGGAACCCCGGACGGCGGCACCAAGGCTCAGGTCAGCGTCACCCTGGCCGGGCCGCTGTCCCACCTCTGGAATCTGATCCTCGGCAAGGGCATCAAGGCGACGTTGCAGCGGGACCTGGAAAGCCTGAAGGCCGTGACCGAGGCTTGCTCCCCCAGGAGCCTCGCGTGAAGCACTGGCTGGGCGTCGTCAGCCGTGACCACGTGCACCGCGGCACGACGGCGGGCATAGTTCAACTGGGCCACGGCAAGCGCCCTGGCCTGGCCCGACTGAGCCCCGGCGACTGGCTGATCTACTATTCGCCACGCACGAGCCTGCGAGACGGTGAGCCGCTCCAGGCGTTCACCGCAATCGGCGAGATCACCGACGGCGAGATCTGGCAAGCCGACGAAGGCGGCTTCCAACCCTGGCGCCGACGGGCCCGTTATGTGGAGCACGCGACGGAAGTCCCCCTCCGCCGGTTCAACGGCTCCCTGGCCCTGACCTCCAACGCGAACTGGGGCCACCAGCTGCGACGCGGCCTGGTCGAACTGACCGAAGACGACTTCCGTCAGATCCGTTCGGCCATGGTCGCTTCATGACCCCGCGCGACCTGGACACCGCCTTCACCAACGCCGAGGAGAGCCCCGGACTGCTCATGTGGCAAGTCACCAACCGGTGGCAGGCGGCTATCCGCCTCACCCTCAAGCCTTACGGGCTCACCCACGTCCAATTCGTGCTCCTCGCGGCTCTGACCTGGCTGGGATCCGAGGGGCCGGTGACGCAGAAGGCGCTTGCCGACCACGCCGCGTCGGACCCCATGATGACGTCCCAGGTTCTGCGTGTCCTGGAAGGTCGCGGCTTGGTCGAGCGGCGCCCGCACCCGCAGGACGGCCGGGCCCGAGCGCTCGCTGTGACAAAGGAGGGGCGCGTGTTGGCGAACCGAGCCGTGGTCGCGGTCGAGGCATGCGACGCCGAGTTCTTCGGAGCCCTGGGGGAACAAACCGATGCGTTCACACAGGCGTTGCGACGCCTCAAGACGGCGTTGGCGCAGGAGTGACCTCACATGCGGCGGCTTCGCGGGACGCAGAGCGTCGGGGGGGCAGAGACCGTGGTCCCTGCCCGCCCGACGCATGGTTATGGCTTCCGGATCAGAGGTGCGTCGGTGCGGGCGGCGACGTCCTCGGCGGTGACACCCGGCGCGCATTCCACGAGGGCGAGGCCCTCGGGTGTGACGCCGAGGATGCCGAGGTCGGTGATGATGCGGTGGACGCAGTGTTCGCCGGTGAGCGGAAGGGTGCACTCCTTGAGGATCTTCGGGGTGCCGTCCTTGGCGGTGTGTTCCATCAGGACGATGACGCGGCGGGCGCCGTGGACGAGGTCCATGGCACCGCCCATGCCCTTGACCATCTTGCCGGGGATCATCCAGTTGGCGAGGTCGCCGGTCGCGGAGACCTGCATCGCGCCGAGCACGGCGGTGTCGACGTGGCCGCCGCGGATCATGCCGAAAGACAGGGCCGAGTCGAAGAAGGAGGCGCCGGGCAGGACGGTGACCGTCTCCTTGCCGGCGTTGATGAGATCGGGGTCGACCTCAGCCTCGGTCGGGTAGGGGCCGGTGCCGAGGATGCCGTTCTCGGAGTGCAGGACCACATGGACATCGGGGGGAAGGTGTCCGGGTATGAGGGTGGGCAGGCCGATGCCGAGGTTGACGTAGGAGCCGTCCGTGAGTTCGGCGGCGGCGCGGGCGGCCATCTGGGCCCGGGTCCAGCCCAGCTGCGTTCCGAGGGTGGTGCTCATGCGCGTACGGTCCTCTTCTCGATCTGCTTGTCGGCGGCCTCGGCCGGGGTGAGGACCACGAGCCGCTGGACGAAGATGCCTGGCAGGTGGATCTCGTCCGGGCTCAGCTCGCCTGGCTCGACGAGTTCCTCCACCTCGGCGACGGTGATGCTGCCCGCCATCGCGGCCAGCGGGTTGAAGTTGGCGGCGGACTTACGGAAGACCAGGTTTCCGTGGCGGTCGCCGCGCCAGGCCCGTACGAGGGCGAAGTCGGTGGTGATGCCGTGTTCCAGGACGTACGCGCGGCCCGCGAAGTCGCGGGTCTCCTTGGGCGGGGAGGCCACCGCGACCGTGCCGTCGGGCCGGTAGCGCCAGGGCAGGCCACCGCGGGCGACCTGGGTGCCCACCCCTGCCGGGGTGTAGAAGGCGGGAATGCCCGCTCCCCCGGCGCGCAGCCGTTCGGCCAGCGTGCCCTGGGGCACCAGTTCCACCTCCAGCTCGCCCGACAGGTACTGGCGGGCGAACTCCTTGTTCTCGCCCACGTAACTGCCGGTGACGCGGGCGATCCGGCGGTCGGCCAGCAGGACTCCCAGGCCGCGCCCGTCCACACCGCAGTTGTTCGACACGACCTCCAGGCCGGTGGCGCCCTGGGCGTGCAGTGCCTGGATGAGGACGCCGGGGATGCCGCTGAGGCCGAAGCCGCCGACGGCCAGCGACGCGTCGTCGGGGATGTCGGCGACCGCCTCTGCGGCGCTCGCGCTGACCTTGTCCATGGGAGGGAGGGCCTTTCTGTCGTGTCTGTCGTGCGTGGTCGCCGGCTCAGACGTCCACGCGCAGGGCGTCCGAGATCGACTTGGTGCCGCCGTGCGCGGTGAGTCCGCCGTCGACCGGGATCTCGGCCCCAGTGATGAAGGACGCCTCGTCGGAGAGAAGGAAGGCGACGAGCGGGGTGATCTCGTCGACGGTTCCGGTGCGGCCGAGCGGTGTCTCGCGGACGTTCGCCTCTCGGAACGCGGGCGCCGCGGAGGCGGTCATCTCCGTCTCGATGAAGCCGGGGTGAACGATGTTCACGCGGATGCCAACGGGCCCCAGTTCCATGGCGGCGGTCCGCGACAGGCCGCGCAGCGCCCACTTACTGGCCGTGTAGGCGACCGGGTAGTGGCCGGTGAGCGCGGCGGACGAGCCGACGTTCACGATCGAGGAGCCGGACGGCATCAGCGGGGCCAGGTGCTGGATGCCCAGCAACGGGCCGGTGACGTTGACCGCGTGGACCCGGGCCATGTCCTCGGGGCGAACGTCACCGATCCGGGCCCGCCAGGTGACGCCCGCGTTGTTGACCAGGCCGTGCACCTGGCCGTACGACTCCCGTAGCTCGGCGGCGAGTTCCGCCCAGTCCTTCTCGCTCGTGACGTCGAGACGGCGGCAGCCAGGTGACTCCGTGACGTCGACAGCGATCACCCTGGCGCCCTCGCGGGTCAGCGCCTCGGCCTCCGCGGCGCCCTGACCGCGGGCCGCGCCCGTGATGACCACGACCTTGCCGAGGAGCCTCTTGGGCTGCTGATCGCTCACGGCCGTTCCCTCGTGCGGCGGCGGGCTACGGGAACGGTCATGGGCTCCGCGCCGGCCACCACGGTGTTGGAGACGGAGCCGATGCCCTCGACGGTGAGGGTGACCGTGTCGCCAGGCTTCAGCGGCGGCGGGGACTGCTCACCCCGTACACCCCACAGCTCGGCGAGGCAGCCGCCGTTGCCGCAGGTCCCGGAACCGAGGACGTCGCCGGGGCGGACGACGGTGCCGCGTGAGGCGTAGGCGACCATCTCCTCGAAGGTCCAGCTCATGTTGGACAGCAGATCCTTGCCCACGACCTCGCCGTTGATCTCGGCGGTGAGCGCCAGGCGCAGGAAGCCGTCCGCGTCGCGGTACTTCCCCAGCTCGTCGGCGGTGACCAGGTAGGGACCCAGCGTGGTGGCGGTGTCCTTGCCCTTGCACGGGCCGAGGCCGACCTTCATCTCGGCGGACTGCAGGTCGCGGGCCGACCAGTCGTTGAAGACGGTGTAGCCCACGATGTGGTCGCGAGCCTGCTCGGGGGTGAGGTCGCGGCCCTCCTTCCCGATCACGGCGGCGACTTCGAGCTCGAAGTCGAGCACGCCCGACCCCGGCGGCATGGGGATGTCGTCGTGCGGGCCGTACATCGCGTAGGGGTTGCCGAAGTAGAACGTCGGGGCCGCGTACCACCGCTCCGGTACCCCGGCAGCCCCGTCCACGGACCGCCGAACGCCCTCGACGTGTTCCTCGAAGGTGACGAAGTCCCGCACGGTGGGCGGCTGAAGCGGCGGCAGCAGCCGTACCTCGGAGACGTGGGGACCGGCCGGGACGTCGAGGACCGCGGAGCCCGAGTCGAGCAGCTCGGGCAGACCGCCTCCCTCGGCGAGCAGGCGGGTCAGTGAGTTGACGCCGGGTAGGGCGTGGAGCGTGCCGTTCTCTTCGACGACCGCCACCTGGCGTCGGTTGCGGTACTCGTACGTGGCGAAACGCATGGCGGTTTCCAGTCGGCTGTCGGCGTGCGGGGTGGACACGAGGGCCGGGGGCGCGGCATGGGAGTCAGGGCAGTGACAGGACCACCGCGCCCCCGGTGACTCAGGGCTTCGCCGGTCAGACCGGCGGGGCGACGAACACGCCGCGATCGACGTCGTTGAAGGACTCCTTGGTGACCAGTTCGTTCATGGGGTTGGCGGTGCCCCACTGGTCAGTGACCTCGGGGTTCGAGAAGTCGTAGACGTGCGGGTGCCAGGTGTCCTCGTCCAGCGACTCCAACTCCGTCGTGTACTCGACGGTGTTGCCGTGCGGGTCGAGGAAGTAGGTGAAGGTGTTGTCGCCCGCCATGTGCCGGCCCGGCCCCCAGATCTTCTTGAAGCCGGCGCGCATCACACGGCCGGAGCCGCGCATGTACTCGTCGAGCCCGCGCATCTCGAAGGAGATGTGGTGCAGCGAGGTGTGCGGGCCCTTGGCGATGGCCATGGAGTGGTGCTGGTTGCTGATCCGCATGAAGTGCATGACGTCGCCGATGTGCGGATGGCCGAGCGTGTCGGACAGCCGGAAGCCGAGGTGCTCCTCGTACCACGCCTTGGTCTTGTCCAGATCCGGCGAGTTGAGGACGACGTGCGACAGCTTGACCGGGATCGACTCCTTCTCCTCGATCTTGCGGTGCTGTCGGACCTCGACGTCGGCCAGGACCTCGATGGTGCGCCCGTCGACGTCGAAGAAGCGGAAGCCGTAACCGCCACCGGGTGTTTCCACTTTGCCCGGCTGAGTGACCAACTGCGCGCCCCCTGCGAGGAGTTGTTCGGCGAGGGTGTCCACGTCGGCCGTGCTCGCGGCGCCGTAGGAGACGAGGTCGAGGCGCTTCTCGTCGGCCTTGCGCAGCCGCACGACGTACTGCTCGGGGCTGCCCTCGGCGGCCAGGAAGGAGATGCCGGAGTCCTCGGCGACCTTGGTCAGGCCCCAGACGCCGGCGTAGAAGTCGAGCTGCTTGTCGTAGTCGGGCACGGCGAGGTCGACGTGTCGGAGGTGGGTGAGCAGGCGGTTACTCATCGGGGGGGATCCTTCTCAGGCGAGGTTGAGCAGGGAGGCAGCGTTTCCGCCGCGGACGGAGTGGAAGTCGTGGTCGGGCAGGTCGGCGGCGCGCAGTGCGCCGAGCGGGTCGTCCGTGCCCATGTCGAAGGGAAAGTCGGAGCCGAGCAGGATCCGGTCGGCGCCGACGGTCCGGATCAACTCCCGCAGTACGTGCGGGCCATGGACGAGGGAGTCGTAGTACAGCTGCTTCAGATAGCTGCTCGGTTCGCGCTCGCAGCCCTGGGCGTCGGGGCGGACTCGCCAGGCGTGGTCGGAGCGGCCGATGTGGGTAGGAAGGTAGCCGCCGCCGTGCGCCGCGATCAGCTTCAGCCCCGGATGGCGGTCCAGGACGCCGGAGAAGATCAGGTGGGAGAGGGCGACGGCGTTCTCGGTGGGCTGGCCGACCATGTTGGACAGGTACCACTGGTCCAGGCGCTCGTCGAGGGTGCAGCCGAACGGGTGCAGGAAGAGGAGGGCGCCCGTCTCCTCCGCACGGGACCAGAGGGGTTCGTACGCCGGATCTGACAGCTCGTGGCCGGGCGCGTGCGAGGAGATCTCCACACCCCTCAGCCCCTGGTCCAGGGCGTGGTCGAGCAGGCCGACCGCGAGGTCGGGATGCTGGAGCGGGACCAGGCCCAGGCCGTGCAGGCGGTCGGGAGCTTTCGCACAGTGTGCGGCGGTGCCCTCGTTGGCCAGCCGGCATATCTTCTCGGCCAGTTGGAGCTCCGCCCAGTAGTGATAGTGGGACGGCGAGGGGCTCACCAGCTGTATGTCCACGCCCTGCGCGTCCATGGCCGCCAGGCGCACCGCGGCGTCCGTCAGCTTCGGCACGCGCGCACCGACCATCGGACCGCTCACGGCCAGGGCCGCCGGGCCATTGCGGCGGGCGTCGAGGGCGCGGGCCTCGACGAGGCCGGGATGACCGGCGACGGCCTCCTCGACCTCCGGCAGCAGGAGGTGGGCATGGACGTCGATGGTCGGCGCGGAGGATGCGGTGGCGGTCACGGGAGCTCCTTGAGGCGGTTCATGGTGCTGCCGACCAACCCGGCCATGTCGGCGTCGTGCACGCCGTCCAGCTGCCACTGACCGATCTGCACGGACGCCGCAACGACGGTGCGCACCCGGGGAATGCGGCGGTCGTAGTAGGCCTGGAGCAGCTCGCCGTCCCAGTCCCGTCCGCTGGTGAGCAACTCGGCGAGGACGAGGGCGTCCTCCAGGGACATCGCCGCGCCCTGGGCCATGGTGGGCGGGCAGCAGTGGGCGGCGTCGCCGATGAGCACGACCCGGCCCCGGTGCCAGGAGTCCTCGATCAGCAGGTGGTCGAATCTGGTGTAGTTGACCTTCTTCGGGTCGGTGATGTGCTCGGTGATCTCCGGCCAGACCCCGCCGTAGCTCTGCGCCAGGCGGCGCATCTCGTCGGCGTAGGTGGCCGGGTCGATGGAGGCGCGGTCGCGGCACCCTTCGACGACGTACGCGTAGATGGTGTTCTCGCTGGTTGGGCAGTAGCCGGCGATGTAGGCGGGGCCGCCGTAGGCGAGGTCGGTGCGCGTCACCCTCTCGGGCCGCGGGGCGGCGATGCGCCAGATAGCCATGCCGGTCGGCTCGGGTTTGTCCGTGATGCCGATCGCGGCGCGGGTGGCTGAGTTGAGACCGTCGGCACCGATCACCAGGTCGTAGCGGCCCTCGCTGCCGTCGCTGAAGCGCACCGAGACGCCGTCGGCGTCCTGCTCCAGCGATTCGGCGGTGGTGCCGAGGCGGACGTCGGCACCGGAGGCGCGGACCGTGTCGATGAGGAGTTGCTGCAGCTGGGGGCGCTGCATGCCGAGGGTGGCGGGCAGGTCCTCCCCGCCGGTCTGGATGTCCTCGGCGACGAAGATGACGGTGCCGTCGGGGGCCGTCACGCCCAGCGAGCCGAAGGCGTATCCGGAGGCTTCCACCTGTTTCCACACGCCCAGTTCGCGCAGGACCCGCAGGGCGTTGCCCTGGAGGGTGATGCCGGAGCCGGTGGTGGCGTTCCAGTCGGGCTTGGCCTCGATCAGGTCGACCGCGATGCCGGCCCTGCGCAGCAGGATGGTGACGGCGTTGCCTGAGGCGCCCCCGCCGATGACCAGGACGGTGGGTGTGCCCCCGGGCGGAGGCTGGGGGAGAGTGCGGCTGTCAGCCATGTCGGGGATTCCTCCGGGGTTGGGCCGCGCGACTTCGGGCGGCGGGGACTGCGGCTCGCCCGCTGGGAGCACGGGCCAGAGATGGGGACGGGGGTGCGGGCCGGATGCGCCGTTGCTGTCCGGGGAACGGCGCATCCGGCAGTCGTGCGGGTTACTTGACGGCGATGGGGTTGACCGGGGAGCCGACCGCTCCGGTGATGGGGAGGGGTGCGGCGGTGAGCCAGAACTCGTACACGCCGTCCTCGGCGCAGTCCGCGGCCAGCGCGTCGAGGTCCCACATCTCGCCGATGAGCAGGCCCATGTTGGGGATGACGACCTGGTGCAGCGGCTGGAAGGCGTTGTCGAACTCGTTGGGGCGGACCTCGAAGCCCCAGGTGTCGGTGGCGATCGCGGCGATCTCGCTGCCGTGCAGCCATCCGGCGGTGGTGAACGACAGTCCGGGCGCGGGGCCGCCCGCGTACTCGCCCCAGCCGTCCCGCCGGGCGCGGGCGAGCCGTCCGGTACGGACGAGGACGAGGTCTCCGCGGCCGACCGTGACACCGTGCGCTTCGGCGGTCCGTTCGAGGTGCTCCTCGGTGATGGCGAATCCGTCGGGCAGCTCGCCGTCCGTGCCGACGACCAGGCCGACGTCGAGCAGCACGCCGCGTCCCGCGACGTACGGCGCCATGTGCTCGATGCCGGTGACGAGGTCACCCTCGCAGGTGACGACCTTCTCGGCGTCTCGTCCGTTCCACGCCTTGCCGTGGTCGAAGATGTGGCCGAGCCCGTCCCACTGGGTCGAGCACTGCAGCGGCATCGCGATCACGTCGTCGGCGCCGCCGATGCCATGCGGGAAGCCCTGGTTGCCGAGGGCCGCGTCGGTGCCGGTGTCAAGCATGGTGTGCACCGGGTTGGTGCGCCGGCGCCAGCCCTTTTGCGGGCCGTTCATGTCGAAGGACTGCGAGAGCGAGAAGCTGACGCCGCGCCGGACGAGCGCGGCACCTTCCCGGCGCTTGGCCTCGTCGAGGAGGTTCAGGGTGCCGAGTACATCGTCCTCGCCCCAACGCCCCCAGTTGGAGTACGACTTGGCGGCCTCGGCGATCGCGCCCTCGGGGTCGTGGCGGTTCACGAAGCGTCCCCGACGCACCGGGTGCGCTGGACGCCCAGACCGGTGATGGACCCCTCCATGACGTCGCCGTCGCGCAGCAGCCGTCCCCAGTGGATGCCGTTGCCGGCCGGACTTCCAGTCAACACCAGGTCACCGGGCAGGAGTTGAGCGCTCTGTGAGGCGTACGACACCAGCCGCGCGACCCCGAAGAGCATGTCCTTGGTGGACTCGTCCTGCATCGTCTGGCCGTTCAGCTTCAGCGTGACCCGCAGGTCACCGGGGTCCGCGATCGACTCGGCCGGGACGAGCCACGGGCCGAGCGGGGTGAAGCCGGGGGCGTTCTTGCTGCGCAGCCAGTCGGTGCCGATGGCCTTCATGTCCCGGCGGAAGACGGTGGCGCGGTCGGTGAGGTCGTTGGCGATCGTGTACCCGGCGACGTACTCCAGGGCCTCCTCGACGGAGATCCGGTGGGCCGGCTTGGCGATGACAGCCGCCAACTCCAGTTCCCAGTCCGGCTGTTCGGCCCAGGCCGGCAGCGTGACGTCGTCGTAGGGGCCCGTGATGGCGCCGGGCAGGCCGATGAAGACGTACGGCAGGTCCTCGGCGGCCCTCCGGTCCATGATCGCGGCGATCTCCGCGCGTGCCTCCTCGACGGTGCGCGGGTCGTCGGCGGCGCGGTGGGCGACCTCCAGGTCGATCACGTGCTGCCGGTAGTTGGCGCCGGACTGGAAGATCTGCCGCGGCTCGATGGGGGCGTGCACCCGCAGGCCCTCCAGCGGACGCCGGTCGAGGGTGTCGTCGTCCGCCAGGGCGCGCAGGAGGGGGAGGGTCATCTCCCACCGCTCCACCACGGCGCGCAGATCCGACGGCGCCCATTCCAGGGCGCTGCGTAGATCGAGTACCTGGTCTTTGGCCAGGAGGCCGGGAAACGGCTCCCCGTCCTGAGCGGAGAACGTGCCGAGCGCGAACGGGCCGACGGGTGCCGGGCCAGCAGGTGCCGGGCCGGCGGGTTGCGCGAGCGTTGCCATCAGATTTCCTCCTGCTGGGTTGCGGTCTACTCTGACCTCGATCGACCGATCACGGAAATCAATCCTGTGGATGTGCCGAATCCATGGCATGGATGGTTCTCGCTCGCTAGGTGGTTGCCCTGTGAACCTGTCCCGACTGGACCTCAACCTGGTCCTCGCCCTGCGCGCGCTGCTGGAGGAACGCAACGTGACCCGGGCCGGCGAACGCGTCGGGCTGAGCCAGCCCGCGATGAGCGCGGCGCTGTCCCGGCTGCGCCGCCATTTCGACGACGAACTGCTCGCCCGGACCGGCAACGCCTACGAACTGACCCCGCTCGGCACCGCCCTGCGCGACCGCAGCGCCACCGCGTGCGACCTGCTGGAGCGGGTCTTCTCCAGCCAGGCGGACTTCGAGCCGGCCGCGGAGACCCGCGAGTTCACCCTGCTCGCCTCCGACTACGGGGCGGCCGTGTTCGGTGCGGCACTTTCCCGCGCCCTGCACGAGGAGGCGCCCGGCATCCGGCTCACCTTCCAGCACCCGGCACCGTCCGTCGTGGAGAACACCACCACCGTGCTGAGCACCGTCGACGGACTGCTGATGCCGCACGGCGTGATCGACGGCTTCCCCGCCGTCGACCTCCACCAGGATCGCTGGCTGTGCCTGGTCGCCGACGATCACCCCGAGGTCGGTGACGACATCACCCTGGACCAGCTGGGGCGCCTGCCCTGGGCCGTCTACCAGCGTCCCTACGACGCCCCGGCGGCCCGCCAGCTCAGCATGATCGGGATCAGTCCCCGGGTGGAGGTGTCCGTGCAGACCTTCCAGCTGCTGCCCCACATGGTCGAGGGCACCCGCCGGGTCGCGATGATCCAGGAACGCCTCGCGCGCAAGGCGGTCCGCTCCGCCGCGGTGCGCGTCCTGCCCTGCCCCTTCGAGGCGGTACCGGTGCGGGAGGCGATGTGGTGGCACCCGGTGCACGCCCAGGACGCGGCCCACATCTGGCTGCGGCAGAAGGCCGCGGAGGTCGGTTCGACGCTGACGGGCAACGGCCACAGCAGCGGCAACGGCAACGGCCCGGGAAAGGCCGTCTCCGCCGAACAGGGCGCCGGGCTGCCGCAGGGTCGGCTCTGATCCGGTCCGGCGGCAGCCCGTGCGTGACGCGTCCTCGGCGGTCGGCCCGCGCACCCTCAGGCCAACTGCTCCGGCAGCGGCCGGGGATCGACGGCGCCCGCGCGGCGGCGGGCCGTCCACAGCCCCGCCGCGACGAGGGCGGCGGCCAGCCCCAGCACGCCCACCGCGCCCGCGAGACTGCCGACCGCCGACTCCCCGGCGAGCAGCACCAGCGGGCAGACGAACTCGCCGCCGAAGAAGGCCGCCAGCCACAGCCCCGTACCGCGCCCGCGGTCCTCGAACGCCAGACGGGACATCGCACTGGTCAGGAGGGCCGGCAGCAGCATGCCGGTGCCCACACAGTTGACCACCGCACCGATGACCAGCAGCGGTGCGCTGTCCGCGAGGAACATCACCCCGAAGCCGACCGCGCAGACCGCGAGAACGGCGGGCAGCATCGGATCGGGAGAACGCTTGAGCCGGGCGAAGGTGATCGCTCCGCCCACGGTGGCGGCACTGGCGATCGCGGTGGCCAGACCGATCACGCCGGGGTTCTCCACCCCGAGGTCGTCGAGCAGGTACGACATCTCCACCGGGACGGTGTAGAAGACCATCGCCCCGAAGAAGGTGAGGGCGCAGATGCCCGCCAACTGCCGCAAGGGGAACGAACGGCGGGCCTCCGCCTCGGCCACGGCCTCGTCGCCGGCCACGCGGGCCGCCGGGTTGGGCAGCACGATGGCCATCAGCGGGGCGAGCACCAGGCTCACGGCGTACACCCAGAACGGCACACGCCAGCCCGCCGATCCGGCGGCGCCGCCGAGCACGAAGAAGACGGTGGCCGACGCGGAGGCGCACATGGTCTGCAGGGCGAGGTACTTCACCCGCCGGTGACCGGAGTAGTAGTCGCCGATCAGGGTCGTGCAGCAGGTCATGATCGCCGCCTCGGCGACCCCGACCAGGGCGCGGCTGGCGATGATGCCGCCCAGGGAGTCCAGCCACAGCGGTGCCGTGCCGAACAGCGCGTACAAGACGGTCGCCACGACCAGCAGGCGCTTGCGGCCCACCCGGTCCACGATCACACCGGCGAACGGGGCCAGCAGTGCCAGTGCCAGCGCCGGAACGGTCAGCGCGAGGGGCACCAGCGCCTTGGCCCCCGGGACCGAGGCGAAGTGGTCCTGCATCTTCGGCAGCACCGGGGCGATCAGCACCGCCCCCAGGATCGGCAGGCAGCTGCCCGCCATCAGAAGGGTCACCCGCAGCAGGTGGGCCGGGCCCGAGACGGCGACGGCTGACGGAGTGGGGGTATCGACCGCGGCGGGAGGCGGCGGGGGCACGGAACCGGGCATGGCGACTCCAGGGGACGGTGTAAGGGAGCGGGCATGCCTCACGGGCGCCGACGACGCACGGCATGCGGGGTAGCTGGCACGCCGGCGGTATCCGGACAGCGGCGTGCGGTAGCGACGACTATGGGGGCGCCGAGGCGCCGGTGCCATCCCCAGCGCAATCCGAATCCCGTATCCGGGCTATCCACGCCGTGGATGGGATGGGCAACCGACAAGCAAACGGAAGACGTGCGCGGCCGTTCCTGCGCGCGGACAGCGGTGTCCCGGAACTCGGTCACCCCGGACCCCGGAACACCGCCCGCGGCACCCGAGCCCGCAGTCGGCACGGTCGCGCGCCCGCCAGGGGCGTCAGCGGACAGGCAGCGGCAGGACGCGCCGATATGCGGCAACGGCGACGGCCGCGACCACCGCATGCATCACCATCAGCGCAGCGACGGCCAGCGGCCCACTGCCGGGCGTACCGCCACCGAGCAGGGACAGATCGGGCACGAACGACACGACCACGAGCACGGGCACCAGCCACCTCAGCAACGCCGCCGGATTCTTGGAGACGCGACGGACGACCGCCCAGCCGATGGCGCCGAGGACGACGCCGAACACCGTCAGCGGCGCGTACGCGGACAGGTGCAGCGGAGCGAAGTCGTCCGACGCCCCCGCCGCATGGGCGAGCACCGCGACCACCGCGTTTCCGAGGACGGCCACGACAGCCGCGGCGAGAAGCCCCGCGACTATGGTCAGGGCGCGGGAGCGCGGCGAGGGCGGGGCGGGCGGTACGGCTTCGGGGACGGAACCGGACATGGGGACCTCCTGCGGAGAGCTCAAGAACGACAGGTGCAGCGCCAGAAAGGCAGACGTTTGATTTCTCAAACACTGGGGACGCTACCCCGACATGTTTGATCAGGCAAACATCTTGGCTAGAGTGGCCGCCATGACATCCCCCCGATGGCTCACTCCCGAAGAGCTGCGAGCCTGGATCAACTTCCTCGACTGCTCGACGCTGCTGAACGACTACCTCGATCAGCAGTTGCGGCGCGACGCGGCCGTGACGCACGCGGACTACAGCCTCCTGGCCCGCCTGTCCGGGGCGCCCGACCGCACCCTGGGGATGTCCATGCTCGCCGAGCAGTTGAAGTTCACCCGCAGCCGCCTCACGCGCGCGGTGATCCGCCTGGAGGAGTCCGGCTACGTGCGGCGCCGGGAGGATCCGGCCGACGGACGCGGACAGCTGGCCGAACTCACCGAAGCCGGCATGGAGTTGATGACCAAGGCCGCCCCCGGCCATGTGACCGCCGTCCGCCGCGTGGTGTTCGACGCCCTCAGCCCCGAACAGGTGGAGCAGCTCGCCACCATCACCGCCACCATGGTCGCCTCCCTCAAGCAGGCCGGCGAGGAGGACGCCTACCCGTCTGCCCTGCCGTGGCATCGCCGCTGACGCCGAGAGCCTCGAAGTCCGACAACCATCCCGGATGGCCACCAGGCCACCTGCCCAAGCCCGTTCGGGAGAACGCCATGCGCGTCGCGATCACCGGGTCCACCGGACTCATCGGATCCGCCCTCACCCACTCACTCCTCACCGACGGCCACCAGGTCGTTCGCCTCGTCCGCGATCGGTCGGCGCGCCCCGCGCAGGACAGCAGCGAGGCGGCGCAATGCGATCCGGCCGGTGGCCGCGTCCAGCCCGGCGCGCTCGACCCAGTGGACGCCGTCGTACACCTGGCCGACGCCGGGGTCGGAGACAAGCGATGGAGCGCCGCGTACAAGAAGGAGATCCGCCGCGGCCGCACACTGGGAACCCGGGCCATCGCGCGGGCCTGCGCCGAATCGTCCACCCCGCCCCGCGTCCTTGTCTCCGCGTCCGCGACCGGTTACTACGGCGACACCGGCGACAGGACCATCGAGGAGAGCGCGCCGCCCGGGGACGACTTCCTGGCTGCCGTATGCGTCGACTCGGAGGCCGCCGCGGACACTACCCGGGAGGCGGGCATCCGGGTGGTGCACCCCCGCACCGGCCTGGTGGTCTCCGCCACGGGCGGCGCCTTCGGCAGGCTCATCCCGCTCTTCCGCTTCGGTCCCGGCGGCCGACTCGGCTCCGGTGACCAGTACTGGCCGTTCATCTCGCTGACCGACCACATCGCGGCACTGCGCTTCGCGATCGACGACGAGACGCTCGCAGGCCCCGTCAACTTCACAGCCCCCGAACCACTGACGAACCGCGAGATCACGCGAGCGATGGGACGCGCCCGAAACATCGCCCCACGATCGCCTCCGTCCCTGCCTTCGCCCTCGGGGCGGCGCTCGGTGAGTTCGCCACGGGCATCACAGGCAGTTGCCGCGCCGTCCCGGCGATCCTGCACAAGGCGGGCTTCGCCTTCAGCCACCCCACGATCGACACGGCACTCCACTCGGTTCTCCGCGCGAGCTGACAGGTAGGGATGGACAGCGTCCCCCAGCAGCACTGCGCCGTCACCCCCACCGGTGACGGACACTACTTCCTCGTCAATCGCTACAGCGGGATCGCTCTCGCCGTCGACGAAGGCAGCACCGCCAACGGGGCCGCCGTCGAACAGCAGCCGTACGCGTCACTGACGCAGCAGCAATGGCGGATCGTCCGCTCCTGACGCTGCCCTTCACGGGCGGCGGCATCCCTGCCCTCGTCGCCACGTCGTACTTGGCCCCGGAAGCGACGTACCTGACCAACGGCCACGGCGTCCAGTTCGGGCAACCGGCCTGACACCCCCGCGCCGGGCTGCTCCGAACGCGACGTTCGGAGCAGCCCGGCGCCGACGGCGGGGTCAGTGCCGGGCGAACTGGACCCCCGTCGACTGCACGGCGTCCGGCCGCACGGCAATCCCGTTGACGGTCAGTCGTTCCCCGTAGATGTCGGTGAGCCTGATCGCCTTGCCGCATCCGGTGCCGTCGGGAGAGAGGAAGTAGTTGTAGTCCGTGCGGGTCAGTTGGCGCCAGCCGCCGCCAGTGCTGACCTCCAGCCGGGCGAGCGGGTTGCGGTGCCCGATGGCCTGGATGCCGCACCAGTAGGGGCTGGATCCGTTCTTGTAGCGGATCGAGATCGTGCCCACCGAGCTTGGGCTCACCAGGCTCCAGGTGATGCCGATCCGGCCGGTCGAGGTCGGGGCCAGTTTGGCGAAGGCCTGTTCGCTGAGGTCGAGTTGGCCCGGCGCACACGGCAGCGGGCATTCGTTGGTGATCCGGACCGTGACGGAGTTGCCGTTCGCCGCGCGCACGAGTATGTACGCCCCGCAGGCCTTGGACGTCTCGTAGTCGGTGGTGTTCATCGCCGCGATCATCATGTCGCTGCTCGGCCCGAACGAGCAGGCGCCGTCCCCGACCCCGGCCTTGTAGACGGTGGCGACTCCCGGGTAGGTGACGCTGCCTCGGATCCGCCCGGCCAGGGACGACGTGCCGGGCACCTTCTGCGCGGAGGCCCCTGACGACGTCTGAGACGGGGACGCGGCGCCCGTCGGCTTCTTGGACTCCGACTTCTTGGCCTTCGGCTTCTTGGCCTTGGGCGAAGCGGACTCCGCGGACGGGGAAGGCGTCTTCCCGGGCGGCGAAGGCAAGCTCGTCTCCTCGGCGTTGGCGACGGCCGTGGCCGCGGTCCGCGCGGCGTCCTCCTTGCCGTCCGGCCGCATCGTGATGGCCAGGCAGACAAGGAGACCTGTGACAACCAGCCCCGTGGTCGTACCCACCATCAGCCGGCGTCTGTGCCTGCGCTGCCGCGCGGCCTGGCGTGATTCTGGCATGTCCATCCGTTCGAAGAGCGTGTCGCTTGCACTACCCAGTGGCCGCCGGTGGCGAAAAGGTTGCCGCCGTTTTCGATTGGTTTCGGGGCGGGTCCGGGACAGGAACAGCCGGACGGCAGCGCCGGAGACGGAGCCTGCGACGACCACGTGCTGCCGCCCAAGAGCCCTTGGACGGGAGCACGGTCGTGCTGCGCGGAAATTGCGGTCCGGGGGTGGCGGGCCCAGGGCGCGCCACCCGCGAGGCACTCAGCCGATCTTGGTCATGTTCCACTGCTGCGGGGCCCCGCCGTTGGGGGTCCACTGGATGACCTGGGTGTTGTCCGCCGTGTTGTTGGCGTTGTCCAGGGCCTTTCCGCTGTGCCGGTTGATGAGCCGGAAGGCGCCGTTGCCGAGCGCGGTGACGGCCCACTGTTGCTGATGACTGCCGTTGTCGGTCCGCTGCACCATCACCCCGCTGTCGGAGGTGCTGTTGTTGTCGTCGAGGACCTTGCCGCTGCGGACGCAGACCAGCTTGTAGTACGGGCGCTTGCTTCAGTCTCCACGCAGGCAACGGAGCTCCCGTCGTCAGGCCGTCTCGGGGGACTGCCTGTCGACGGGAGCTCCGCACCCCTACTACTTCTCAACACACGGGCTCGCGAACCCCCTTGTCACCAGGGCGCGTACCCCTGATCACCCGGTCTTGGATCAAGCCTTGAACGTCCACATCAGGTTGGTGCTGTCCTGCCACGTCCACTGCTTGACCACGGCCCCTTCGGCGACCATGCCGCCGCCGTCGAGGACCAGTCCCGTGGTGCGGTTGGCGATCGAGTACCGGCTCTGACCGCGGTGGGTGATCTGCCACTGCTGGTTGGTGCCGCCGTTCCAGGGGGCCTGGCGGGCCGGGTCGCCGTTGCCGGTGGCGCCCCAGCCGTCGGCGGCCAGGCCGTTGGTGCGATTGACGAGCCGGTAGTAGCCGTTCCCGAGTTCGATCGCCTGCCACTGGACGTTGGCGTTGTCCACCATCTCCCACTGCTTCAGGTTCGAGCCGCTGGAGAAACTGCCGCCGCTGTCCAGGACCAGGCCGCTCGTGACGTTGCCCAGGCGGAAGTACGTGGCCGGGTTGAACGTCACCTTCAGCGAGGCGATGGTGTCATTGTTGCCGGTCGTCCGAAGGTCGGCGGCGTTCGAGGTGAACGTCCAGGCGGTGCCGGTGAAGTTGTCGCCGGAGTAGCCCGTCACCTGGTAGCCGTCGGGCACCAGGATGGAGGAGGCCATGGCGGGCCCCAGACCGGCGGCGGACAGCTGGGAGGAGCTGTAGCTGCCCAGCTGCAGAACGCCGCGGGCGCCTTGGTAGTCGACGTTCTGGAACACCGACGGCGAGACCCTCGTGGGCATGCCCTGGACCTCGACGCACACCACGGGGAGGGTGGCGTTCGGGGCGGTGGTCGGCACGGTGACGTTGATCTGGTCGGTGACGGTGTACGAGAGCGAGACCGAGGGGTTGTTCAACAGATAGACGCGGCTGATCGTGTTGTCCATCCTCGGGATCCGCAGCTGGCCGTTCGTGGGCCAGGTGAAGACATGGGCGAAGAGCTTGCCGTTCTTCTTGGTGAGCTTCCCCCACGAGGGTTCGGTGGCGAACGGGCTGCCGCTGGTGCCGTGGATGCTGTCGCTGTGCGTCGACATCCATGAGGCCAGGCCGTTCAGAACGGTCTGGGTTCCCGCTGTGACCGAGCCATCGCCCTTGGGGCCGATGTTCAACAGGAGGTTGCCGTCCCGGGAGACCACGGTGACGAGCTCTTGGACGATGTCCTTGAGAGATCTGTAGGAGTTCTCTCGCGACGCGTTGTAACCCCAGGCGCCGTTCATGGTGGCGCACCGCTCCCACGGTCGGCTCATCGGCTCGCCGGGTATTCCGAACTCCGCGACCGCGTAGTCACCGAGACGGTGGTCCCGCTTGACCCGTTCGTTGACGATGAGGTTGGGCTTGCGGGCCATGAGCCAGTTGTAGAGGTCGACGCCGTCCGATGTCAGCCACCAGTTTTCCAGGGTGGGGGTGGCAGGTTCGCCGAACCAGTCGCCGTCGAACCACAGCAGTGCCGGGTCGTAGCGGTCCAGCAGTTCCTGAAGCTGCGCCTTCATGTCGGCGATGTAGGCGGTGCGGGCGGCCTGCGACGACATAGTCGTAAGGCCGTTGTCGTGGCGGTCGGTCTGGGAAGGGTGGTCCCAGTCGAGGATCGAGTAGTACAGGCAGAACTTGATCCCACGGCTCTCGCACTCGTTCTTGAGGTTCATGAGCGGGTCGGTCTGGACCCCGCCGAAGTCGTGCAGGTTGTACAGCTTGGTGCCGGTGGTGTCCTTGAAGCCCGGGACGTTGGAGTCCCACATCGCGTAGCCCTCGTGGTGCTTGGCGGTGATCACGAGGTACTTCATGCCGGCGTTCTTGGCCAGCTCGGCGATCTGGGCGGCGTTGAACTGGCTGGGGTTGAAGTTCTGGGTGACCTGGGTCTGGTAGTTCGCCTTGCTCCACTGCGAGTTGGTGAACGCCCACTCGCCCTGGCCGAGCTGCGAGTACGACCCGAAGTGGATGAACATCCCGAACCGGGCCTGGTACCACCAGTCCATCTTCGACGCGACGGTGTACGCCTCGGCGGTGGAGGGCCACAAGGCCTGCGGCAGCCCGAAGGCCGCCACTCCTCCGGCAAGGGCGGCGGCCTTCATCAGAGAGCGCCTGCTGAGGGGAGCTGAGGACATGGGTGCGGCTCCATGAGTCAAGGGGGAGGGAAGGCAGGGAGTTACGAGCGGAATGCCGGCCCGAGCACTCCGCTCCGCGTGGCGCCACGAGGAGACATCGGATGGATTTATATGAGTCCGGTGGTGGCCGTGTCTAGAGGTGAGCGAGAAATACCCCGCAGAAGGGACGCTTTGCGGGATTATCGGAGGCGACAAAGGCCGTTGAGGATCCGTCACACCGAGACACCCTCCCCATACATAGGATCTCTCAGTGCTGACCAGGCAAAGGCGAGGGACCCACGCCGCGGTGGCACGGGCCCTTCGCCGGAAGGCCGTCACAGAGCGATGAGCTTCCAGTCCTGGTTCGACCCGTCGGTGGTGGGCCACTGGATGACCTTGACACCGTCCGTGGTGGAGGCGTCCTTGATGTCGGCGCACCATCCGTCGCGGACATTGACGAGCCGGTAGTAGCCGCTGGTCAGGGAAGGCACCAGCTTCCACCCCTGGTTGTCGCCGCCGTCGTCGGTCGACTGGGAGGGCCGCGCCCTGGGTGGAACCGTCCGGGCTCCAGGGGTTTGCCGCTGCGGACGTTGACCAGCCGGTAGGAGCCGTCGGCATTCGGCAGCGGTTTCCACTGTTGGTTGGTGCCGCCGGTCGAGGGCCACTGGATGATGGCGGCGCCGTCGGTGCTGGAGGCGTCGCTGACGTCCATGACCTTGCCGCTCTTGCGGTTCACCAGCCGGTAGGTGCCCAGATCCGCGGTGAAGGGCCGGTCGTAGACCTCCAGGCTGCGGATGGACGCCCATACCGAGGCAGGGAGCCCAGTGACCGTCACCCGTATGTAGCGTGCCTGTGCGCGGAAGGCGGAGCCCTGCACTCCGACGCGCCTCACCTGCGTGTTGACCACCCTCCTGAGCGTGACCGCCCTCCTTGCCACCGGCTCCCCCGCCCAGGTGGCCACGGTCAGCACGCTGCGGGACGCGGGCGACGGTTACGTCCGCGTCCTCGCCCAGCGCAGCGGCAAGTGCCTGGACGTCGCGAACGGCTCCCCCGCCGACGATGCCTTCGTGAACCGGTACCGCTGCACCACCGGCACCAACCGGCAGTGGCAGTTCCAGGACCAGTCAGGCGGCTACTACCGGCTCGTCGCCCGGCACAGCGGCAAGTGCCTGGACGTGGCGGACGCTCCACCACCAATGGCGCACGCCTCATCCCGTGGCCCTGCGGCACCGGCGCCAACCGGCAGTTCCAGCGACGCCGCGGCATGACAACCGTCCATACCGTGCAGGGACATCACGTTGAAGCCGTGAGCAGTGCAAGAGGCTACGGACACGGCAGGAACGGGGGGTCATGCGGTTCGGCACCGTCGTGTCCCTCCGTCGTCGACGGCCAAGCCCGGACGCTGCTGGGTGAAGTGTCGGGCGGCTGCCAGGAGAAGGACCGCCAGCGCGGCCGGCGCCGCATAGGCGAGACGGAACTGGCCGGTGGAGCCGAGGAGTCCGCCCACTGCGCCACCGGTGATGACACCGACGTAGTTGAAGAGGTTCAGCCGCGCCAGGACCGCTTCCGAGGCTGCGGGACGCAGCCGCGCGGCGGAGGCCAGACACAGCGGAGCCAGGACGGACGCCCCCAGGCCCACCGTCCCGGCCGCGAGAACGGCGACCGGCCAGCTCGGTGCGGCGGCCATGCCTGCCAGGGCGCCCGCGACCAGCAGGGCCGCGCCGCGGACGACGGCGACCGCTTCGAACCGTTGCACGAGCCGATCGGTGGCGGCGCGACCGACGACCGTGCCGGCCTGGTAGGCCGCGTACGCCAGCGGCGCGACCGTGAGGGACGCGGCGAGGGTCTGGCGTAGATAGACGGCCGACCAGGCCGAGACGGTGGAGTCGACGACGTAGACGACGAGGAGGACCAGGCCGAACGGGATGAGCCGGATCCACAGGCGACGCCCCAGCGGCGGCTGCGCGACGGCGTCCGACGACCGCGCGGAAGAGGCGGGCAGGGTGTTGGTGCGCATACAGACGGCGAGGAGCAGCACGATCCCGGCCTGAACGCTCAGGCCGGCGGCTACGGGCCACTCCAGCCGGGCGGCCCCGGCAGTGAGCAGGGCCGCGACCACACCGCCCACGCTCCATGCCGTGTAGAAGGAGCCGAAGATACTGCGGCCGTAGGCGCGTTCGATCGCCGCTGCCTGGGTGTTGACCCCGACATCGAGGGCACCGACAGCGAGCCCGAAGAGGATGTACGCGCAGATGGCGGTCGCCTCGTCGGGGGCCCACCCGATGAGCACCAGCGCGGCGGCGGCCGTCAGCAGGGCCCCGCGCATCGTGGCGAGGGGACCGGCACGGCGGATCGCGGCCAGACCCAGGAAGCTGCCGCCCCCCGCCATCAGCGCCACCGCGACCATCAGGGTGGTCGTCAGGAGCGGAGCCAGTCTCAGGTGTTCCGTGACAGCGGGGACGGTTGTGTAGACGGCAGCAACAGAGACACCTTGCGCGGCGAACGCGAGGGTCGCGCCCTTGCGGGCGCCGGACCTGGAGACCGGGTGCCCGGCCGCTGTCCGGGCTGGAGCATTGAAGGACATCACGCTGTCGCGCCCTCATTTCCGTGCGGGTTACCGAAACCGTATGCAGGCGCGGCAGGCAGGCTCAGGACGCCGGGGGCCGTACAGGGGACTTCGGGGGCCAGCCCTGGCGACCGGTGACGGCCGATGCCTCTAGGGTGATCGTTCGAGCAGAAGGTGAGTGCGATGTCCCTTGCCCCCGGTCCGGCAGACCCTCCCGGGACCAGCCGCAGCACGTCGGCGACGATCCAGCCGAACATCCTGCGCTATCTCGTCGTGGTCGCCGACGAGCGCGGTGTCGATCTGCGGCCGCTGCTGAAGCAGATGGCACTGGACGAGACGGTCATGCGCTCCGCCGCGCTGCGGGTGTCGTACAGGCAGGGCAGCGCGGTGATCCGTCGTGCGCTGGAGCTCACCAGGGACCAGCACCTGGGGCTGAAGGTCGGCGCGGCGCAGCACCTGACCGCGTGGGGCCTGCTCGGCTTCGCCCTGATGGCCGACGACACGCTGCGGCACGCCATCGAGACCGGGGTGAAGTATCAGAACCTGTCCGGGGCGATGGTGGTGTGGTCGGCCGGTGTGGGCGAGGAGGACGACGCCTTTGTGCTGCGCGCCGATCTTCCCGATCCCGCCATGGACCCGGCCGTGGCGTCCTTCCTGAGTGAGGAGGCGTTCGCCTCCGTGGTCACGCTGTCCCGGCTGGCCGTCGACCCGGCCTTCGCTCCGCGGGCAGTGGAGTTCTCTTTTCCGCCACCGCGCCAACGCGACCTGTACGACGCCCTGTTCCGTTGTCCGGTCCGCTTCGGCGCCCCCGCGAACCGCATGGTCATCGACCCCGCGTGGGCCCGTATCCGGATGCCCGGCCGGGATCCGGTGAGCTACGCGTCGACGCTGGAGACGCTCGACGCGCAGATGGCTTCCCGCCGTGACCAGCAGGATCTGCTGGAGGTGCTGGAGATCTCCGTCGCGCAGGGCCTGCCGTTGGTGCCTTCGTTCGGCGAGCAGGCGCGGCGGCATGCGACGAGCGAGCGGACGCTGCGCCGTCGGCTGGCCGACTGCGGCACGACGTACGAGGCACTCGCCGAGGGAGTGCGCCGCGAACGCGTCGAACAGCTGTTGCTCCGCCCGGAACTGACCCTGCGCGACATCGCCCGCCAGGCGGGATTCTCCGACGAACGGGCGCTGCGTCGCGCGGTACGCCGCTGGCACGGTACCTCGCCGGTCCAGCTGCGGGAGCGGATGCGTACGGATCGCCTTTGAGGCTGAGGTCAGCGGGTGCGGATCCAGATCGTCTTCTCCCGGGTCCACTGCTCAAAGGCGTTGGTGGACTTCTCCACTCCCCCGAATCCGGACTGCTTCCAGCCGCCGAAGGGGGTGGTGATGTCGCCCTCGCTGTAGGCGTTCACGGAGATCACGCCGGTCTCGATGCCGCGTGCCAGCCGAAACGCGCTGTCGAGGTCACGGGTCCATACGGACGCGGCGAGCCCGTACTCGGTGGCGTTGGCCAGACGTACCGCCTCGTCCTCGGAGGTGAAGGTCTGGACGGTGACGACGGGACCGAACAGCTCCTTGGTGAGGACGTCGCTTCCCTCAGGGGCTCGGGTGATCACGGTGGGCGGGTGGTAGGCGCCGCGCGCAGGCAGCCCGTGAGGCAGTCCCCCGGTGTGGATCTGGGCTCCGCCGGCCCGGGCGGACTCCACGGCTCCCGCTACCCGGTCGAAGGCGGCGTGGTTGATGAGCGGCCCCATCTGCGTGCGCGGGTCGGCCGGATCGCCGATGACGAGCTCTCCCGCGGCTGCCGTGAACCGCTCCAGGACCTCCTCGGCGATACTGCGGTGGACCAGGACCCGGGAGCCGGCCGTGCAGTTCTGCCCCATGGTCAGGAACGCGGCCTCGATCATGTTGTCGATGAGCTCGTCGCCGTAAGAGAGCGCGTCGGCCATCAGCACCTGGGGGCTCTTGCCCCCCATCTCCAGCGAGACGCGCTTGAAGTTGCTCTCGGCGGCGTCCTTGAGGATGCGGCGGCCGGTCGCGGTGGACCCGGTGAAGGAGAGCGCCCCTACGAGGGGGTGACGGGCGAGGGCCGCCCCGGCTTCCCGACCGTACCCCGGCAGTACCGTGAGTACCCCGTCGGGCAGGCCGGCCTCGGCTGCGAGTGCGGCCAGGTGCAGGGCCGAGCGCGGGGTCGCCTCGGCGGGCTTGACCAGCAGACAGTTGCCGGCGGCCAGCGCCGGTCCTACCTTCCATGCGGTCATGGCGAGCGGGTAGTTCCACGGCAGGATCGCCGCGACGACCCCGACCGGTTCGCGGCTGATGAGACCGAGACCGTCGGGCCCGCTCGGTGCGATGCGGCCGAAGACCTTGTCGGCCGCCTCGGCGAACCAGCGGATCGACTCGATCGCGCCCGGTACGTCGCCCGAACGGCACTCCGTGATCGGCTTGCCCGCGTCCTCGCTGTCCAGCCGGGCGAGGATCTCCGCGTCGCGTTCCATGAGGTTGGCCAGCCGCAGCAGCACCGCGCCGCGCTCCCGGACCGGCAGCCGCGACCACACCCCGGCGTCGTGGACCTGGCGGGCCTGCTCGGCGGCCTTGGCGACGTCGTCGGCGCCCGCGGCGGGCAAGGTGATGATCGGCTCACCGGTGGCGGGGTTGAGGACGTGCAGCGTCTCGTTCGTGCTCATGCTTCCTCCACCAGTTCCCAGCGCCCGTCGGTCCGGCGGGCCAGCCCGCGTCGGCGGAGTTCCTCCAGATAGCGGGCCATGCCGCGGTCACCGCGCTTGCGGAACAGCGGGAAGACCCGAGGCAGCAGGTTCGGCATGAGCATCGCGAACCGCACCAGACGGGACTCACCGGGCCGGGGGTAGGCCTCCAGTCGGGGCTTGTCCAGCAGGCTCACCACGGCCGCGACGACGTCGGCGGGCTGCTGGGGCGGGTCCTGGAACTGCATGGAGTTCCCGCCGTCCACGGCTTCCTGACGCAGCATCCGGGTGTCGGTCGCCGACGGCAGCACCGACCCGGCCAGAATGCCCTTGCTCCTCAGGTCGAGCCCGATGGCCAGCATCGCGCCACGCAGCCCGAACTTGGAAGCCGTGTAGATCGGGGTCTCGCCCAGCGGGAAGATCCCGCCGAGGGAGACCGTGGTGACCACCCGGGCGTCCAGGGAAGCCATGAGAAGAGGGATGGCGATCCGGGTCGCGACCAGCGGTGAGGTCAGGTTGAGGGTGATCTCCCGCTCGATGCTCTCGACGCTGCGGACGTCGAAGCGTTCCGCGCTGGTCATGCCCACGTTGTTGACGAGTACGTCGAGGCGACCGTGGTCGTCGGCGACCACGTCGAACAACCGCTCCACCTGGGCGCGGTCCATCAGATCGCAGCCGATGCCCGTGTGGCCGGTGCCCGGAAGTTCCGCGGCGATCTTCTTGGCGCGGACCCCGTCGATGTCGACGACGACGCAGCGGGCGCCGCCGGAGGCGAAGCGGCGGCACAGCGCGCTGCCGATGCCGCCCGCGCCGCCGGTCACCAGGACGACCTTGTCGGTGAAGTCGAACCCACTCATGCCGTCGCCTCCGCGGGTCGAAGGGATCGCACGGACGGTGGCCGGCCCTCGGTGCGCCAGCCCATCTCCCCCGCGACCTTGCCCAGGTACTTCACGAAGGCCCCGCTGTCGACGTAGCCGGTGTGGCGGGGCGAGTCGACGAACTTCAGCCCGCCGGACAGATCCGGCCGGTCGGCACGGATCCTCTGGGCGAACCTCTCCGCGTTCGGCCGCTGGTGCCGTACGTCGTGGAGATACCCGGCGATCAACTGCGCCTGGGAGTCGAAGAGCTGGTACGCACCGGAGTTGGTCTCGACGAAGCCGATGCCGAACAGACCCTCGTGCTCGCGCGAGAACGACGACAGGTACAGATCGGGGTGCTGCTCGTCGCCGAAGTACCGCTGCGCGACCGGCACTTTGTGGACGTAGCCGGTGGCCAGCAGCACGAGATCGAAGTCGTCGCTGGTGCCGTCGGTGAAGTGCACGGTCCGGCCCTCGGTGCGGGTGATCCCGGGCCTGGCGGTGATGTCGCCGTGCTGGAGGTGGTGGATCAGCATCGAGTTGATGGCCGGGTGGGTCTCGAACAGCTTGTGGTCGGGCTTCGGCAGCCCCAGTCGCGTCGGGTCGCCGTTGATGATCCGCAGGAGGGCACCGAAGACCCGCTGCGCCAGCCACGTCGGCAGGTGCGGCCCGCTGTTGGCGATGGTGTCCACGGGCCGGCCGAAGAGGTGCTTGGGGATGAACCAGTACCCACGCCGCATGCTGATCACCGCGTGGTCCGCGCTCCGGGCCGCGTCGCACGCGATGTCGCAGCCGGAGTTCCCCGCGCCCACGACCAGGACCCGCTTGCCCCGCAGCTCCTCCGCGCTGCGATAATCGACGGTGTGCCGCACCTCCCCGCTGAACTCCCCCGGCAGTTCGGGGACGTTGGGGTGCCACTGCGAGCCCGTACACACCACGACCTGCCCATGCACGCTTTCCTGCCCGTCGGCCCGGGTGACCGTCCAGGTGCCGTCCGCGTTCTTCTCGACGCTTTCGGCCTCGACGCCGAACTCGATGCGGTCGGTCAGCCCGTAGGCATCGGCGAAGGATGTGAGGTACGACAGGATCTGCCGGTGCGGCGGGTAGTCCGCGAAGTGGTCGGGCATCGGAAAACCGCCGAACCCTGACAACGTCCTGCTCGAAATGAAATGGGCCGACTCGTACATCGGGCTGCCGGGATTGTCGATGTCCCAGATACCGCCGGGCCCGGTGTGCCGCTCCAGGTGCGTGTACGGCAGATTCCGCTCCGCCAGGGCCCTGGCAACCGCCAGCCCGGCAGGTCCCGCCCCGATCACGCACGTATCAAACTGGCTTTCCTTCACGGACCTGCCTCCTCGTTCATCCCGCTTCACGGGTGTTGAAGGAAACGTATTCACCCGCCGTTCAGCGGGAACTGACCTGCGCGGCCACGGACCGGACCTCAGCGGCCGCGCGACCACTGGCATCCATCCGCGGGCAGTGGAACCGGGCCGGAGGCGCCAGCGGCCTCACCCTCCCCACGGAGAGGATCCCGAGCGGCGGCAACCTGTACCAGATCGCGGTCGTGGTCGCCGCCCTGTCCATGGCGCTCACCCTCTACGTCCGGCACAGCGCCTTCGGCCTGCGCCTCACCGCCGTACGCGACAACGAGCCGGCCGCCGCGGGACTCGGTGTGTCCGTCTACCGGCACCGACTCGCCGCACGCGTCCCCACCAGCGCATTCACGGGCCTGGCCGGAGCGGTGATCGCTTTCCAGTTCGTCGTCATCTCCCGTTCGGCGTGGCAAGCGTCAACTGGAGCCTGAACGCGGTGCTCATGGCCGTGGTCGGCGGCGCCGGCACGGTACTCGGACCCGCCGTCGGCGTGGGAGTCGTCTACTACGGACTGGCCCGTTCCCTTCAGGACCAACAGACTCTTTCCCTGGTCATCGAAGGAGTCCTGCTGATCCTGATCGTGCGCTTCGCCCCGCGGGGAGCCTGGTCCTTGATCTGCCGAGCGGTACGGCTCCCGGCCGCCCGCCGCCGGACCCCTGCGACCGCGGCGGACACCGGCTCCGACGCCGGCGCCCGGACTCTGGAGCACGCATGACAGCGTCGGAGGGCTGTGTGAGGGATACGTCTTCCTCGTCCCGGTGACGACCGCATCGGCTTCGCCAACGCCACCACAGCTGTCTGAGGTGAACACGGCCGGTGAAAGGGCGATCGCCGTCCCCGGGGGCGCCGCGGAGGCAGCCCACGTGGGGGCGATCGCCGTGTCTCTACCGAGCCTCGCCGACTGCGCACGGTCGTGGCAACCGTGCAGGCCAGCGCGGCCATCGCCTCCAGCTGGCCGTCCAGCCCGTCGAGGCAGGCGCGGTAGGTGTCCGGGCGACCAGCAGCGGCGCGGGCAGCACGGGCGCGGCCGGCAGGATGCGGCTGTCCGGCTACCGACGGCTCAGCCCTCGCTACGAGCCCGATCCCCGCAACTACCTGGCCTTTCTCGGCCTCGCCGCCGCACTGTGCTGCTGCAAACGACTTGTCAGCCTCACCGCGTAGGACACGGTCTTACTCGGAATTCTCTTCGCAAACCTGGTAGGTCTTGGTCCAGGTGGCTCCGCAGCGGCAGGAGGAGTGCTCCACGAGCAGCTCACCGTTCTCGGTGACTCCGAGCCCTCGGTTGATGCGGACGTGCACATGCTCAGACATGGGCGGACTTCTTCCTTCCCGCCAGCCGGCCGGCCGACCAGACGACAGGCTGAGCACCACCATCCTCCGCAGGTATGCAGGAGGGCGTGTAGGAGCCACGTCACATCCGTTGGGTCCGGCCGCATGCCCTCTGCTGTGCCGGATGATCATCCTGATGGATCAGAAGATCCTCTGGTCTCCGGCTCCCGCAGGTCGACCTGCGCATGGAGACCTACATCCAGAACACCAAACGGGACAACGACACTGAAATCGTCGAACTCTTCCGCAAGGCACAGTCCGAGAGCTGTGAGGGCGCCGAACTCGGCTGACGGGGTCTTCGCTCCCGGCTCGGCGGCTGACCGACACACGGGCACACACAGCGAACGTGTCGTGCCTGGCTGCGCGGCTTGCCGGCCCCAACGCGAACGCCTGTGGCCCGGCCGTCTCCGGTCGGGCCACAGGCCAGGACGCCTGGCCGTCAGCCGGCGAGTTCCTTCTTCTCCTCGGTGTGACTGATCTCGATCTTGCGGGGCTTGGCCTCCTCAACCACCGGGATCTTGACCGTCAGCACCCCGGCGTCGTAACTGGCCTCGATGCGCTCGACGTCCAGGGTCTCACCGAGGAACAGCTGCCGCCGGAAGACACCGTACGGCCGCTCTGTCGCGAGCATCTGCGACTGGGCAACGTCCGGCGCAAGGCGCTCGGCGCGCACGGTCAGCACGTTCTGCTCGACACTCAGATCGATGCCGTCCGGGTCGATACCGGGAAGATCCAGGTGGACCCAGAACGCGCCCTCGCGCTCGTAGGCGTCCATCGGCATGGTCACCGGCCGGGCCACGGTCCCCAGCAGCTGCTCGGCCAGGCGGTCCAGATCACGGAAGGGATCGGTGCGCAGCAGCATTCGGTCACACTCCCCTCGGACAGTGACAGGGCCGTCAGGGACGGCCGTTTCCACGGACCTCTCTCACCACCCCATATACCCCAAAGCAGTCATATTGACAATACGCGGGTAAGGTTATATGCCTTCTTGGTGGGAGATTCTCGGATTTCGCGCAGGTCAAGCGGCCGTGGAGGTGAGGACGATGCCCGGGCAGCGACCGCGGCGCGATCACTATGCGGTCCTCGGCGTCCCCCGTTCCGCCTCGGCCGGAGAAATCACCTCCGCCTATCGCAGACTGGTGCGGCTCCTGCACCCGGACGCCCAGCCGGCTGATCCGGCGGCAGCCGATCGACTCGCCGATGTCCTCACCGCCTACGACACGCTGGGCGACCCCGGACAGCGCGCGGCATACGACGCCGGGCGGCCCGGCCCCGCGCAGCGGACGGGTACTGGTCGGCCGGTACCCGTGCATGTCACCCGGAGGCCGCGGACCTCGCCTGCGAGGCCCGCGGCCCGGAACAGGACAGGGTGCGAGACGTCCAGCCCGCAGGGTGGTCCGGATGGGCTGTTCTTCTCGGCGTCGGCGCGCATCGGCCCCCGGATCGCGATACTTCCGCCGGGATGGGATGACCAAGGGCTGGTCACCCGGGTCCTGCAGTGGCTGCGGCAGGACCCGCGGCTGCGTTGACCTCCGTGTGAGGCCGCGCCGCCCCGGCGCCCGCATGGGACGGTCAGGCCGTCCGGGGAGCGCCCGAGTCCTTCGTCGGGGCTGTGTTGCGGGGGCGCGTCCGCCGCCTCGTGCATCAGCATCAGGCGGTGCAGGTCGTAGAAGCTCCGGCCTCGGCCGCGCGGAGGCGAAGACAGTGGGCCCACTGAAGGCGCTGCCGCGCCTCAGCTTCAATGGCGAGCCTGCTGAGGGTGTCGGGTGGGTGAGATGAGCGTGCGCGGCGTGCCAGAAGGATGCCCGTGGACAGACGCGGTGGCGATTGGTACGTCCGTGCTGCTCGAGGTAGTCGGCGAGTCGGAACACCGGCCCTGCGAACGAAGGAATCGTCGAGGCCGGAGACGGGGTGCCAGGTGGGCGGCGTCTTGGGCGGCTGGCGGACCGGCGCAGCGGTGATTGTTTGCCGTGGACGGGGTGGGCGAGTTCGGCGAAGGCCGCCTCTGCCCAGTCGTCGCCGAGATGGTCGAAATCGGTGTCGCTGAGGTAATCGACTGCGGCGTCGGTGAGGAATGCCTGCGGAAGATGGAGGCCAACACCGAGGCGACGTGCATCCATCGCTGCCTCAAGTACCGCCCTGGCGGCCGGGGTGCACTGCCCCGCGAGCGACACAGCCTCGGACTGCGCCCTCTCGCGGTGCTCGAAGCAGCCGGTGGCTCTTCACCCTGCACAAGCCGAGCACCGGGCTCGTCCTCGTCCTCGTCCTCGTCCGCACCATGGCATGGCCTGCTGAATCATCACCCACCAGCCGAGCGGCCAGGCCAACACGGCCCACGAGCCGGGCACGGCGGCCGGGACACCGGTCCTCGCGCGATCGCCCAGTCAGGAATCCTGTCCGACCAGGCCGTCCAAGGGGCAAGGTCGCTTCACGGCTGAAGCCGATCTTCCTCAGCCAACGCGGCCGCTCCACGTGTCCCGACAGCGGCGAAGACGCCCGCCAGGATGTATCCGAAACCAGGCAGCCATGCGAAGCCGGTGACCTGCACATCAGAGTGCAGCGTGGCCGCAAGGAGACCGATCGCAACAAGGTGCAGGGCCCCAAGCCCAACGAGGAACATGACGACGAACCAGTGATAGATCCGGTACACGCGGCGCAACAGGGCAACCACCGCGGCCAGGATCAGGAGCAGCAGCACGGCGGTCACAGCGGCACATATCCATTGTGACCGCACCTCATACGCCTCGGCCTGGGGCCCAGGATCAGAAGCTGCCACTATCCCCAAGCCCAGTAGGGCCATGGGCAACAACGCGACGGCAGCAGCCACGAACCGAGCCCAGGGCGCCCGTACTCCCACTGTCGTTGCCAGCAGGAAGGCGACCCACGACCACGCGAACGCGGGAACCAGGTAGAACTGCACCACCGGGTGGATCGCGGCGCTGACGTACGGCTCCAGGCGATCACCTGCATCCACGCCTGGAAATGAGCGTTCGCCGCCCCTCGCCCACGGCAACACCACGCTGGACATCGCAGCCAGCGACGCCACCAACCCACCGGCCAGCCCCACCCACCGCATCCCCCGACCTGTCATGCGGTCACGGTAACGATCGAGGGATGTGTACACAACCGACGGCGGAAAGCCGGATCCGGGAGTGACGCCGAACGGCTGTCGCTGTACGCCGGCCGGAGACGGACCATCGGAGCCGGAGCTGCGCTGTGGATGACCAGCCGCCCAACGGCACGCCACAGAGGGCTCGTCACCACGCTCCGCAGAACCAGCATCACCCGCAGATACTCCTGCACCCGCCAGCCCTCCCCTTCCAGTCCGTCTTCGCCACTATGACTGAGCGTTTTCCAACCTCGGTTCCTCTGTCAGATCCGTTGATTCCAAGGCGCCTTCGGTGGCTGTGTAAGTGAGCAGCGCTCAGTTGCACAGCCCTCCGACTACACCTGGGTCAGGGCCAGGACCCCAGTGTGTGGACTGCCAGGAAAACGCAGAGCGTCAGCTGCACCGCCCCGATAACTCGGTGCCCGATCCGCAGCAGCACTACGGCCGTTACGCCGACCGTCAGAGTCAGGGCGCCGAATCCCATAACTGGCGCCCAGTCCAGGGGTGGCACGCTGGTCGTTGTCTGTCCGGCGTTGTTGTCCATCCGGCCCAGGCCCGTACGGCGAGCACGATGACGACCAACAACCCGGCGGCCACGTCCGCCACCAGTACGAGAAGCAGCAGACAACCTGCGGCGGGGGGCCCTCTCCGCTGGAGGGCTGCTTGTCGACAATCTCGGGCATGGTTCAACGATCGTGCGAAAGCCACCCCTTCCGAACGGTCCGTCGCGCGTGACAGCCGAGCTTCTCCAGACACCAGGTGAAGTCGCCCGAAAATAAGCCGTGATTAATGCAGTTGGGATGACACGTTCGGGGCCGTGGGAGAGGTCGTGCTCCGGTTCTCGTGGAGGACTGTGCCACCCGCCTGGCTATGCCACTTTTCGTAGATGTCATGTGGGGGCGAATTCGGGAGTCACTTGCCACGCGTCCGCGTGAACGAGGACCGCGAGTTTTGTTGTCGCTCGGTCGCCCTGGCGTCCGTGAGCGTCATGAGAATTCGGTGACATGATCTGCGTTCTTGCGGGCAGGCGGCTCTGGTGTCGTATGCACCTGCTGAGCTCGTCTCGCAGGTGAGTTCTGCCCTGGTTCAAGCTGGCTTTGTGCTGGTCGACGCGGACACCGGTGTCCCGGGGCTGCGTGTGATCGAGGTGCCTGCGGGCGCTTTGGTCAGCTGGACGGCTTCGGACGGGTTCACCTCGCTGGCCCGTGACCAAGCCGGACGCGCTGGGAGCGACAACAGCATGAGAGTGCTCGTGCAGGCCGCAGTAACAGGGCTGCTGGTCCAGCAGGGCCGCACCGTCACCGAAGCCCCCCATGAGGGTGGCCTTGTGGTCCTTGCCGACACAGTCGCACCGGACCGCGGCGACGGGTAGGTGCGTGAACCGCCGGGGCCACAGCCGCCACGGGTTCTGGGGCGGCCTCGCCGCGGCCGACGTCAGTGTGTTCGAGACCTGGCGCCCGACCTGGAGCGCCTGCAGACTCTGCGGGTACGGCACGCGATGTGGCTGACGCGCATCGACCGCAAGATCGCAGTCGTGTGGCAGGGGCAGACCGAAGAGGAACGCAGCAGGCGTCACCGCCCGCAACCGCCGGAGTGGATCGTCGAACTCGGCACCGGCATCGGCACCGGCCGCCCGCCCGCCCGTGCAGATCCATGCCGGCGACTGCCACATGACAAGCAAGCGCCGCCGCCCCGTCGACCACACCGAAGCCCGCCGACTGCTCACCGTCGGACTGCGCGCCTGCAACCACTGCCAGCCGGACGTCCAGCTCCACATCCTCGACTTGGATCGCCTGCCGTTCGCACCGGCGGCCCTGGCGCGGCTGTCGGCGTACACGCTGATGTGCTCAGGCGCGTACGGAAGAACGTGCTCAGGCAGGACGGCGTGTCGTAGCCGGGGCAACGGGGCTGCGGTTGAGGCTTTGGCTGTGCGGTCGCCGGCCGGACGACCGACATCAGGAGGTTGAGGCGCATGCTTGTTCTGGGCCGCTCACAGGTCGAGGCCCTGCTCGACGTGGATTCGCTGATCGATGCCCTGGCCGCGGCGATGGCAGACCTCAGCGCCGGCCGTGCCTCGGTGCCCGACCGCGTCGCCGCCCTGGTACCCGAACGCGATGGATTCCTTGCGGCCATGCCGGGCTTCCTCCCGTCGGCCGGGGTGCTCATGACCAAGCTGGTGTCACTCTTCCCGCACAACGACGGGGCACGGCTGCCTACGCATCAGGCGCTGATCGTGGCGTTCGATCCGGACACCGGTGAGCCCGCTGCGCTGCTGGACGGTACGGCCATCACCGCAGCGCGGACCGGCGCCTGCTCCGCGCTGTCGGCACGCCTGCTGGCCCGCGAGGACGCGACAGTGCTGGCAGTGCTGGGCACCGGCGTGCAGGCCCGGTCCCACGCCCGCGCGATCTGTCGGGTCCGCCCGATCCGGCAGATCCGCATCGCCGGCCGGGATCCGGCGAAGGCCGCTGCCCTGGCCGAGGAACTCTCAGCCCTGCTGGAGGGCGAAGTCCAGGCCGTGTCCAGCTACGCCGAGGCACTCGACGGCGCGGATATCGCCGCCGCGACGACGCATGCCGTCGAACCCGTGATCCGCCGTTCCTTGCTGACACCCGGGGTGCACATCACGTCCGTGGGGTACAACCCGGCCGGCCGCGAGATCGACGACGCCACGGTCACCGAGGCACTGGTGTGCGTCGAATCCCGCCAGGCCGTGCTTGCCCCGTTTCCCGCGGGCAGCAACGACCTGCTCATGCCGATCCGCGACGGCCTCATCACAGCTGATCACGTGCACGCCGAGCTCGGCGAGCTCATCGCCGGCAGCAGACCCGGGCGCACCACACCAGACCAGATCACCCTCTACAAGTCGGTCGGCGTGGCAGCGCAGGACGCCGCGGCCACCGCCCTGGTTGTCGCCTCCGCCCGCGCGCAGTCCATCGGCGAGGACATCACCCTGCGGTGACGCACCCACCAGCAAGCGCTCACCGCGGCTGGATCGGCAACACACAGTCCGTCTCCTGAGCACATTCGCCCGTACTCGGTTGAGCACATTCACGTATACGCCGCCAGCGGCGACCCCGCCGGGCGAGCAACACCAACGTGGGCGCCCCGATCCCCGGCTGCGGCCGCGCCGCCCATCCCCCTCGCTCTCCTCAACTCATCGAGGGCATGGGCAAAAGCGGTCGCAGCGGGGATGCCTTCATCTCCGATCAACCGACCACCCGCCCGCATGATTGCTGCTGACCGCCGCACTCGCCCCTGTCCTGGCAACCGTGGCACTGACCGCCATACCAGCCCGCCCTGAGCCCGCCGGTCCGTTGCACGAACCCTCAGCGCCGAAGCAGCGTAAGCCGCCGTCATCTTTTCGATCTTGATCGACGGCCTTCGACAAGGGGTCGCGATCGGCTGCCAGGGCAGGGTTCGCTGCACAGGAGTGGAACTCCTGAACAGCTCGGTGGTGTCGCATGAGCGGGTAGCCGTGCCCTGGTGTCGAAGTGCTCCGCGGCACTGGCCGACTGGCACCCCGGGCAGGGCTGGAGACGTCGGTGTGTGCGGCTCAGGCGGCGCTGTCGTGGGTCCGTGCAGCATCTGGAACACCACTACGGGCGAATGGCGGAGGCTAGTCCTGGGTGAGCAGGTAGGCCCGGTCCGGGTCGAAGGAGACATCGACGTTGGTGCCTTCGGCCAGTGCCTCCCGTGGATCGACGCCCGGCTCGGTGACCGTGATGGTGCCGCCGGTCGTCTCCACCTCGTAGTCGATCGTGGGGCCGTGGAACGTGGAGCGCAGCACCACGCCGATTCCGGTGCCCGCGTCGGTGATCGCGGAGAGCCGGGCCGTCTCCGGGCGCACCATCAGGTACGCGCCGGTGGCGCCGGCAGTGACCCTGGGGTGCGCGGCGACAGTGAGTTGCCGACCGAGCACGGTCACGGTGGCCCTGCCGTCTCCGGCCCGCTCCGGTACCGCCTCCAGGAAGTTCGCCCGGCCGATGAAGTCGGCCACGAACACGCTCGCCGGCCGAGCGTAGATCTCACCTGGTGTGGCGGCCTGCTCCACCCTGCCCTTGTTCATCACCACGATCCGGTCGGACATGCTCATCGCCTCGTCCTGGTCGTGGGTGACATAGATGCTGGTGATGCCGAACATCTTCTGGATGCGCCGGATCTCCGCCCGCATCGCGTCCCGCAGCTTCGCGTCCAGGTTGGACAGCGGCTCGTCGAAGAGCAGTACCTTCGGCTGCACCACCAAAGCGCGGGCGAGCGCGACCCGCTGCTGCTGGCCGCCGGACAGCTCGTGCGGGCTGCGGTCCTCCAGACCGACCAGGTTCATGCTGGTCACGGCCATCCTCATGCTGGTGGCGATGTCGTCGCGGGTACGCCGCTGCAGCCGCATCCCATAAGCGATGTTTTCGGCCACGGTCATGTGGGGGAACAGCGCGTAGCTCTGGAACACCATCGCCATGGGCCTGCGTTGCGCCGGCATGTCGTCGATGGCCTCGCCGTCGAGGAGGATGCTGCCGAGGGAACAGTCCTCGAAACCGGCCACCATGCGCAGGGTGGTCGTCTTGCCGCAGCCGGATGGGCCGAGCAAGGTGATGAACTCCCCGGGCTCGACGTCGAGCGAGACACTGTCCACGGCGGTCACGGTGCCGGAGCGGCCGGTGAACCGCTTGGTCAGGGCGTCGAGCCGCAGGTGCCCGCTGTCGGCCTCGCGCGGTGGCGCGGGAATGAGTTCGGGCGCGGCGGCGGTCATGACTTCTGCCTTTCGGAGGTGGCGGTGCGCTGCAGAGCGGCGCCGGTGCCGACGAGGACACGGATGAGCCCGAAGCCCGCCAGGACCAGTGCGGTCAGTACGGTGCAGTAGGCGAAGGCGACGCCGTACCGGCCCGTGCCGGCGGCGCTGAGGACCTGGGACGTGATGATCTTCGTCTCGGGCGTGACCAGCAGGACGATCGTCGACACTGAGGTCATGCTGCGGGCGAAGCTGTAGCTCAGCCCGGTGAGCAGCGCGGGCCGGATCAGCGGAAGGGTCACCCGGCGGAAGGTCTGCAGCGGACTCGCCCCCAGGTCCGTCGACGCCTGCTCGATGTAGGGGTGCAGTTGCGTGAGCGAGCCCACCGCGGTGCGCTGGCCCGCCGGGACGCTGCGGACGATGTACGCCAGGACGATGGCGACCGCACCGCCGGCGACGGCGCTGCCTCCCACCAGGCTGGGGAGGGCGTGCACCGGGCCGATCCACCGGTCCGGACGGTAGGCCAGCACGAAGCCGATGCCCAGGACGGTGCCGGGTACGGCGACGCCCAGCGTGCCGCCGAGGTCGAGCAGCCAGGCCGTACGGTCCAGGTGCCGCACGACCAGCCAGGCGACGGCCAGACCTACGAGACCCGCGACGGGCGTGGCGATGGCGGCGAACCTGAGCGTGTCCAGCACCGCCTCGACCCCGACGCCGGCGACGACCTCCTTGAGGTAGTCGAGCGTGAAGGTGTTGTCGACTCCGAACACCCGGGTCATCGAGCCGGCGATCACCGTGCCGTAGAGGCTCAGGATCACTGCGGCGGCCAGCAGCGCCAGCGCGTAGACCGGCCACCGTGCCCAGCCGGTGATCAGGTGGACGCTGCCGGAGGGGCGGCCGGTGATGGTCGTGCGTACCTTGCGGTTCATCCAGTGTCTCTGCCCGAAGTAGATCGCCAGCGACGGCACCAGCAGGATCACGCAGTAGACCGCGGCGCCGGTGATGTCGTACTCGCCGGTGACCGCCAGATAGGCGCGGCCGGCGAGGACGGTGTAATCACCGCCGAGCACCAGGGGGTTGGCCAGGTCGGCGATCGCCTCCACGAACAGGAGCAGGAACGGCGCGACCAGACCGGGCGCCACCAGCGGCAGGATGACCGTCCGCAGGATCCGCCACCGGGAGGCGCCCATGTTCATGGCCGCCTCCTCCAGCGCCGGGTCCAGACCGCGCAGCATGCCGAGCAGCCCCAGGTACGCCACGGGGAACAGTGACAGCGACAGGACGAACACCAGCCCGTCCAGGCCGTAGATGTCGTACTCCATACCGAACACACCGTTGCTGATGACACCGCGCCGGCCATACAGCACGACCGTTGCGGTGGCGATCGCGAAGGGCGGGCTGACGATCGGCAGCAGGGCGATGACGTGCAGGATCCTCTTCCCCGGCACATCGAGCCTGGCCTGGACGAACGCGAACAGGAAGCCGAGCGCGGTACCGCAGAGGCCGACGAGTGCGCCGAGCACCAGGGTGTTGCGCAGGACGGCGAGGTCGACCCACGACGTGAAGAACTCCGCGTAACGGGGCAACGCGTCGGGTGCGAAGGCGGTGGCGAGCACCGCGACCAGCGGTACGACCGCGCCGATCACCACCAGCAGGGTGACGGCGGCGATCAGGACCCGGACACCCAGGTCGGCCCGGCGGCGCCGCCGCGGAGCCGCCACCTCGGACGCGGTGGACGGCTCGCGGCCGGAAAGCATCGTGGTCATGACTTCGGCGCCTGCGCGACGTCTTCGTCGAACCGCTTGGTCAGCGCCGCCTTGGCCGCTCCGGCCGCGTCCGCGTCGTAGTTCACCAGCTTGAGGCTGTCCAGGTCCACGACCTTGTCCGACACCTTGGCGTCCGGGTTGGTCGGGAACTGGTACGCCTTGACCGTGGCGCCGATCTCCTGCGCCTCGGGGGTCAGCGCCCAGTCGACGAACTTCCTGGCGCTGGTGGGGTTCTTCGCGCCCTTGACCAGGGCGACGCCGCCGGTCTCGTAGCCCGTGCCCTCGGATGGGAAGGTCACCTCCAGGTCGGGGAAGCCGGCCTCCTGGGTGGCTATGCAGTCGTGGGAGAAGATGACGCCGACGGCGACCTCGCCGCGCGCCGTCATCTGCGCCGGCGCCGAACCGGACTTCGTGTACTGCAGCACGTTCGGGTGGAGCCGGCGCATGTACTTCAGCGCCTTGTCCTCGTCCCCGCCGGCCAGCTGTACCTGCGTCCACAACGCCGTGTAGGCGGTGCCCGACGTGGACGGATGCGCGATGCCGATGTCCTTCTTCAGCTTCGGATCGAGCAGGTCGGCCCAGGAGTTCGGGGCAGTAAGGCCCTTCTCCTTCAGCAGCTTGCCGTTGCTGCAGAAGCCCAGCGCGCCGACGTAGACGCCGGTCCACAGGCCGGAGGCGTCCTTGTACTTGGCGGGGATGGCCTTCGCGTTCGCCGACACATAGGGCTGCAGCAGGTCCTGCTCGCCCGCGGCGGCGTACCCGTCGGCGGGCCCGCCGTACCAGACGTCGAACTCGGCGTTGCCCTTGCCGGCCTGGATCCTGGCCAGTGCCTCGCCGCTGGAGAGGCGGACGAAGTCCGCCTTCACCCCGGTGGTCTTGGTGAACTGCTTCGCGGTGGCGGCGCACCACTCCTCGGTCGCGCCGCAGGCGACGTGCACCACGCCGCCGTCCTGGTCGGCGCTGACCTCACCGGCCTCGCGTGCGCATCCGCTTGCGGCAGCTACCAGCACAGCCGCCAGCGCCATCGTCAGTGTTGCGCCGCGGTGCGACCGTCTACCCTTTGTCACGACGTTGACCTCCGCATATTCGAGCCGGAACCGGCTCGGCCGAGCGATGTTTCGGCCAGATTAGGAGCGCGTGAACGGGGCGCCGGTGACGGCGGAGTGATCCCCGGTAACAGCGCTGTCACCCAGCGGGCAGCCCGTCCGGCTCCTCGGCGGGACCGCTCTCCTCGGCGTCCGCCGGAAGGTCCGGCATCAGGTAGCCGACCCCGCGCAGTGTGCGGATGTACGCCGCGCCGCCCGGAACTCCCGCAAGCCGCGACCTCAGCCGGTACACCGTGGACTTGACCACGTCCCGTCCGCCCAGCAGGTCGGCGGTGCCCCACACCTCCCGCAGGAGGTCCTGCCAGGACTGCGGCACACCCCGCCGGGAGGCCAGATGCGTCAGCAGTTTGAACTCCGTGAACGGCAGGTCCAGCCGGTGGGGCCCGAGCGTCGCCGACTGCGCCACCGGGTCGATCACCAGGCGGCCGACGCGGACCGCCGCGTCGCTGCCCCGGCGGTGACGTCGTACCAGGGCCTGGGCGCGCAGCGCGACCTCGCGCGGATGAAACGGCTTGGTCACGTAGTCGTCGGCGCCGTGCTCCAGACCGGCGATGACGTCGTCGTGCCCGGACAGCGCGGTGAGCAGCATGACCGGCACGTCCGAGCGGGCCCTTATCCGCTCGCACAGCGTGAGCCCGTCCATCGCCGGCATCATCACGTCCAGCACCACCAGGTCGACGGTGCGGGTCCGCAGCAGATTCAGGGCGGTGGCGCCGTCGTGTGCGGTGAGCACCGTGAATCCCTGCGTCTCCAGGGCGAACTCGATGATGATCGTCATCTGCGGCTCGTCGTCGACCACCAACGCGGTCGGCCCCACCGCCGTCTGTGCCTCGGCCGTCATGACGCGTCGGGCAGGGTCAGCAGGAAGGTCGTCCCGCGGGTCGACGCGGTGTGCACCATGATCTCGCCCCCGTGCAGCTCCACGACGGTCTTCGTGATCACGAGACCGAGGCCGGTCCCGTCGGCCAGGGGCCGCCCGGTGGCGAAGCGGTGGAACAGGCGATGGCGCTCGGCCCGCGTCATGCCGGCGCCGTCATCGGTGACGTACACCGCGACGCCGGTGTCGATGAGCGCGACCCGGACGTCGATGCTGCCGCCCATGGTGGTGAACCGGCTCGCGTTCGACAGCAGGTTCGTCAGCGCCTGGGTCAACAGCATCGGATCCGCGGGGATCCGTGGCATCACCTGCGGCACGTCCAGGCTGATCCGCTGCTCGCGCTGAGCGCACAGCGGCCGCATCGCGGTGACGACGTCCCGTGCCACGACCGACACGTCCACCTTCTCCATGCGCGGTGTGAACAGGCCCGCCTCGATCTTCGCCTGGATCAGCAGGCTCTCGCACAGCGAGGTGACCTGCGTGGACTGATGGCCGGCGACCTGCAGCAGGCGCTCCTGCGCCGACGTCAGCGGGCCCGGAGTCCCTTCCCGCAGCAGGTCCACCGCGCCCTTGATCATGCTGAGCGGTGTACGCAGTTCGTGGCTGAGCGCGGCCACCTGCTCCGCCCGGCGTTCCACCATGTGCTCCAGCTGAGCCAGCTCCGCCACCCGGGCCGCGGCGGTCCGGCGCGTCCGGAGGTACGTCAGCAGGGCACCGGCGCCCGCACCACCGATCGCTGCCAGTGGCAACCACCAGACGGTCACCATGGCATGTCCTCCTCAGAAACCGGGTCCCCCCGCGCGCGTGGCGAGGAAGTCCCGTGCATTGTCCATGGCCTCAACCGTTACGACAATCGGCTCGCTACCCGACATATCGGGGGACCGTCAGGTCAGGGACCCGCTTCGAGAACGGTCCCCGTCAGTGCCTGCCCGGCCACGGCATGGATGAGCTGCTGGAGATCGCGGGAGTCGGCTGGTGCCAAGGAGCCGTCCGCGCAACATCATTCCGCTCAGGCACCGTGGCTTCGAGGCGCCCAGGCCGGCCTCATCCGGCGCCGATCCGGCCTTGTCCGCTCCTGGCACGTTGCGGTTCTCGGCTCCGCGTCACAGTCCATCCGAACCACGGCACCCCGTTCCGCAAGCCGCACTGCGAGGCCCTACGCGCGCACCTCACGACAGCGGCCTGAGCCGCCCGCGCCCTTCACCATGAGCTCATTGGCGAGATGCCGTCTCGGCAGTAGCCGAAAACTGATTCTCTGACGACGCATCAAAGGTGACCACTTGAGTTCTTCGTACGCCCGCGAGGTCCACTGCAGTCATCACCAGCATGCCCCCTGCGCAAGCACACGGCCGACCGACGCAGCCGGAGCTTGGTGGGACCTTCCACGGCGGCGCCGTCAGGGCACCTGTCCACTCCGTTCCACTCCTTCTGCCGCTGCCTCGGAGTTGAGGCTGCCGGAGTGGAAAGCGCGCATGCCGCCGGCTGGCTCCGAGCGGCGAAGATGGGTGGCTTCAGCTGCTTCAGCTCCCCCGACTCCTCGCTCGTCGTGCCCGGACGGCTCCCGGCGTCGATCTGGTCCTGCCGGACCCACTTGCGCAGCGTCTCGGTCGTGCCGATGCCCAGCTTCTGGGCGACCGCTTTCATCGCGGCTTACTCGGTGTCGTACTCCGGCCGCACCTCGGCGACCATCCGCACCGCACGACGGCGCAGCTCAAGGGGGTACTGGGAAGGACGTGCCATAACTCGATCCTCTCAAACGATCGAGTCCCTACCGAACCCGGAACGGTTCAGTTTCTGGCTTCCCAGGCGCTGCGGATGACGGTCTGGTAGACGGCTGTACCGAGCAGAGATTCGAGGGCGTTCAGAGTTGTGTAGGCAAGGTCGAGGCGCTGGTCTGCTCCGGCTCCGAATCGTCGCTCGAACGCCTGCTGGCGGCGGACGTGGAGAAAGTCATACGGAGTGGGCTCCTCGATCTCTCGATAGATGGCCTCAACTGCGCAGCGCAGGACGGGCTCGTAGGCGTCGCCGATCAAGGATTCCAGGACGGCGAGGTGTGCTGCTGCCGCTCGAATCGGGAGCGGCCACTGGTCGGCGTCGCCGTGTTGGTACTCGAGCGCTCGACGGAGACGGAGTGCCGGGGTGTAGCAGGTGGCCATCCCTCATTGCTATCGGATCGGAGTGCCGCCTGCGCGAAGGCGCACTCCGGGGCCGGGGTGATCCGTAGAGCCGCAGGTGGACCCCCTTGCGGGCAGCTTTGGCAGGGTACGCCGCAGGATGAGGTGGTCCTGCGCGAGTAGCGCGCTTCGTCCACACCGCCTGCTCGGCCGTCGCTGGTGGGTCGGGTGCGTCCGTCGTGGCCGCGTGTCGTCTCGGCTGCCGTTCCGTGCCCGTGTGATCGCAGGTGCCCCGTCTGGTTCGCGCCCTGTCGGGTGGGCTGTTGTCCTGCGGACTCTGTCGGTATGGGGGATTTCGGCGACGCGGCCGTTGAGTTCGACAAGGCGTACTGGGATCAGCGCGAGGCGATCGAGGATCGGGCGGAGGCTTTGCGTGTGGGGGCGACGGCTCCTGCCCCTCCGGCGCCGCCGGTCTGTCCGGAGTGCGGACTGACAGCGGATCGGTTCCCGACGTATTCGGAGGCGTGGGTGCTGCTCGAGCCGCTGGATCCCGTGGAAGCCGTGCCGTCGCATTTTGTGCCGCCGGGCGAGCGGTGGATGGTCGACGGGAATGGTGTCGCCTGGAATGCGGGGGATGCCGAGCCGGCGCCGGGCGTGGCGTGCCGGATAGCGCACCGTCTGGCGTGTCCGGGGCTGGAGCCGGTCGACCTGTGGCGGTGGCTGACGGCAGTGCGGGAGGAGAACGCCCGTAAGGCGCAGCGGTTGTTCAACCCAGCGCGACTGCCGGAGCCGCCGTCAGTGGGCGAGACGGCTGGCGCGTAGCGGGGGCCCTGTTGCGGGGGCGCGGCGATAGCCAGCTCCCGTCCTGCGCTCTACGGCCAGGCTCGTCGGCCGGCTGCGCTTTCCGGGCTCCGTGGTCGGGCCGCCGATTTGACCGGATGCCGCCTCCGTTTTACTCTCGAACGTGTACGGAGGCAGCATCCGCTTTGACGCGGCCGCAAGATCACGGCAGGTAGGAGGGCGCATGAACGTCGGTGAACAGCGGGGACGCAAGCCCCGCGCGGACGTTCAGCGCAACCGCGCGGCCCTCCTGGAGACCGCGCAGCGTCACTTCCTGCAGCACGGGGTCGGCACCTCCCTCGAAGCGGTGGCCAAGGAGGCGGGCGTCGGACCCGCCACCCTGTACCGGCACTTCCCCACCCGCGAGGCACTGCTGGCGGCCGTGCTGCAGACCCGCTCCGAGGAACTCGTGACCCGCCAGGCGGACATCGAGCAACTCGGCGACCCCGCCGAGGCCTTGGAGCAGTGGCTGCGGGCGATGGAGGAATACTTCAGCGCCTTCAGCGGGCTGCCGGACCCACTCATGGCCGCGGCCAGGGCACAGGAGCCCGACAACCCGCTCACCATCCCCTGCGACATCCTCATCTCCGCCACCGACCGGTACGTGCGAGCCGCGCAGCTCGCGGGGCAGGTGCGCGCGTCGGTGCAGGGGAACGACCTGTTCCTCGCGGCCTGCTCCATTGCATGGATCAAAGGCACCGGCACCCAGGAGGAGTCGCTCGACCGGCTCCGCACGCTCATCGCGAGCGGCTACCGCCAGCAGGACACCCAGGCATAAACCGCCAGGCGCCCCGCCCCGACCGCGCAACGCCAGGCTGCACCGCCCAACAGCCATCACATCGCGCTGCCCTCAGGGGCAGTGCAACCTTCCAAGGGACAAATCATGAAAATTACTGTCATAGGCGTCGGCGCCATCGGCGGGAACCTCGCTGCCAAGCTCAGCACGGCGGGTCACGACGTCCAGGTGGCCGATGCCCGCGGCCCCGAAGCCGTCCGGGCGGAGGTCCTGGAGAGCGGGGCCCGCGCGGCGGAGCTCGCCGACGCCGTCCAGGGCCGGGACGTCATCGTCCTGGCCATCCCCTTCGGAGTGGCGGGAGAGCTGGCCGGCCTGTTCGCCTCGGTCCCCGCCGAGACGGTGGTCATCGACACCTCGAACTACTATCCGCACCTCAACGGGCAGATCGAGGCCGTGGACAACGGCGAGGTCGACAGCGTGTGGAACGCCGAGCAGCTGGGGCGCCCCGTGGTCAAGGCGTGGAACGCCGCCCTGGCAGAGACCCAGCGGACCAAGGGGGTTCCGGCCGGAACCCCCGGCCGCCTCGCCATCCCGGTCGCCGGCGACTTTGAGGAGGCCCGGCGCGTGGCCATGCAGCTCGTGGACGACACCGGCTTCGACCCCTACGACGCCGGCACACTGGCCGACTCCTGGCGCCAGCAGCCGAACAGCCCCGCCTACTGCACCGAACTGAGCCTCGACGACCTGCCGGCGGCCCTGGCCGCGGCCGACCGCGTCAAGGACGCCCGCATCCGCGACAGCGTGCCGGAACGCCTGGCCACCCTCCCGGCCACGGCCACACTGGCGGACGTCGTCGAGATGAACCGCGCCGCCCACCGCTGAGTCACCCGACGCGGCTCTCGTGCACCCAACGGCACGAGGGCGGCAGCGCCCGCACGCCACGAACACACCAGACGAACACGGAGAGCGCACAGTCCCCCGCGCTGCAGCCTGCCGTCCCGGCACGCCGCTGCCTGCGAGCATCCGCAAGGCTGCCGTACCCGCAGGGTGCGTCCGCACCCTGCCCTGACGTCGGCTGCCTCTTTGCATGGCCTGCCGTACTGCGCTTCACGGCGGCCGCCGTGGCGGTGACTGCGCGCCATAGAGAGGAATCGCCTTGCCCAGCACCGCATCACCGTTCACCGACATCGCACACTCCCGACGCTCCCCCCGGCGGTTCCTGCCCACCGCCCTGTCCCCTGCGCACATCCGCGGCGTACTGGAAGACGCCCAGACGGCCCCCTCGAACAGCAACACCCAGCCGTGGACGGTGCACGTCGTCTCGGGTGCGGCGCGGGACGCCCTGAGCAAGGAGCTGCTCCGGGCCGAGGAGGAGGGACGGACCTCCCCGGATTTCACCGATGGCTACGGCGAGGGCATCTACTTCGAACGGGCGCAGGCCCTGGGCGCGAGCCACTACCGGATCCGGGGCGTGGAACGCTCGGACCGAGACGGCAGGAGTGCGGCGGTCCGCGAAAACCTGGAGTTCTACGGTGCTCCCCATGCCGCCTTCCTGTTCATGCCGGAGCTCGGAGACGGGGTGCGGACGGCCGGCGACATCGGCATGTACGCGCAGAACTTCCTGCTCTCGCTGGCGGCCCGAGGGCTGGCCGGCATCCCGCAGACCGTACTCGGCGTCTACGCCGGCACGGTCCGCGAGTTCCTGGGTGTCCCCGCGGAGCTCAAGCTGCTGTTCGGCATCTCCTTCGGCATGGCTGACCCTGCGGCACCGGTGAACGCGCTCCGCCCCGGGCGGGTTCCACTACAGCGGAGCGTGGTCCTGCATGACACCCCGGGAGTCCTCGACAGGCAGTAGTTCCTCCGGCCGCAGGAACCATCCGGCGCCTGGGCCCGGGCCGGCCGGCATTCGGCCGGCCCCGGCCCAGGCGCCCGCTCGACTCGCATCCCCTGACTCCACCGAGCCGCAGTGACAGGAGTCCGTACCCATGCTGCGGTGCGCACCCCGGCCGTCCGCCCTCTCCCCTCGCCCGCCCTGGCGAGCGGCGCTCACTTCGGCAAGGTCGTCATCACCCACTGGCACCACCGCGTCCGCGGCCGGCCCGCAGCCCCGGTCGCGCCGCAGGGACCAAACCCCGCAACCCCGGTCACCGAAACCGGGGTTCCGTTCCGGACAAGGAGATTCACCATGAAGATCGCCATTCTCGGCACCGGGAACATCGGCAAGACGTTGACCAGGCGGTTGAGCGCGGCCGGGCACGAGGTGAAGGCGGCCAACTCGCGCGGCCCGGAGACGATCGAGGCGGACGTGCTGGCCTCGGGCGGACGCGCGGTGACAGCGGCGGAAGCCGTAGTGGACGTCGACGCCGTGATCCTCTCCATTCCCTTCGACCGCATTCCGCAGGTCGCACCACTGATCGCCAAGGTGCCGGCTGACACGGTTGTCATCGACACGTCGAACTACTTCCCGCATCGGGACAACGCAATCGCGGCCATCGGGGCCGGCCAGGCCGAGAGCGTGTGGGCTGCCGAGCAGCTGGGCCGGCCCATCGTCAAAGCGTGGAACTCGATCGGAGCCGAGTCGTTCGCGCACAGGAACAAGCCGGCGGGAAGCGCGGACCGCATCTCGCTCCCCGTCGCGGCCGACAGTCCGCGAGAGCGTGACCTGGCAATGGCACTCGTTGAGGACACCGGGTTCGACGCCTTTGATGCGGGGCCGCTCGCGGAATCGTGGCGGCAGCAGCCCGGCACACCCGCCTACTGCACGGATCTCACCCGTCAGGAGCTGCCGGACGCACTGGCGGCGGCCGACGCGGCGCGATCACCGAAGCGGCGCGACCTCGGGCTCGCCGTCGTCCAGGAACGCTTCGGGGCCGGCGTGCAACCAGACGCGGAATACCTTGTCCGCCTGAACCGCGCAATTTCCATGTGAGCAGGGACGGGAGCTGACGCGGTGACCCGTGAGAGGCCCGTATCTCGCCCCCTCGTCCGTCCCTGGTGAGCTCGCAGTCGGCTTTGTGGCCCTCATCCGCCTCCGTACTGGCTATAGCCGGCTCAAGCGGCCTGGCCGTGTGAACGGCGGCGTATTTCCCCAGGGCTGACGCCACGTGATTCCCCATCTCGGAGCGCCGCGTAATTGGCCATGGGGATCCCGGAGTTCAGGTCCAGCGTCGTTCCCATGCCGCCAGGGTTCCCGGGCCGCCCGATAGCCAGACCGTCGTTCAGGCTGGTCAGGGCTGTCCAGGGTGGCCGCAAAGCCAGCGCGGAGCGCCGCCGAGGGCACCCTCGACCGACTGGACCACCACACACTCAGCCGTCGGGCGCCCCGTCACCGGCCTCGACCGCGCTGGGGAATTACAGCGCGCGGAAGGCACCCTCGACGGGGAAAATCCCCGTCGGTCCTGGAGCAATACCGGTGTAATGCCGATCCCCTCACGTCCGGACCACCGATCCTCCCGCCATGGGGCCGTCGGCGGCCACCTTTGGTGACCTGAAGGTGCAGGTCAGGTAGCCCGAAGCCCTCCGCGATGTCACTCGAGCAGACAACGCGACGCACCGACGACCGACCAGGAACGGCCTGGCAGATGTGCGCCTGTGCGGGTCGCCGAGGGGCTTGGGCCCCCGGGCGGTTGAACCGTTCAGATCCCTGTGGACGCCGAAGTGACCAGATCCACTGGGCGGTTCAGGGACCGTTCCACCAGGCAGGGACCGCCGATCCATGGATAAACCGTCCTCTCCCGCCCCTGCGCGGGCGCCCCTACGGTCAAGGCTGCGGGCGCTCACCGGCCCGCCGTACCGAAGGAGCAAGACCCCCATGAAGATGACCGGCAACACGATCCTGATCACCGGCGGCACCTCGGGCATCGGCCTCGGTCTGGCCCTGCGTCTGCATGAGGCCGGCAACAAGGTGGTCGTTGCCGGCCGGCGCAAGGAACTCCTCGACGAGATCACGGCCGAGCACCCGGGCATCGACACGCTCGTCCTCGATGTCGCGGACCCCGACTCGATCGCCCGGGCCCGTGAGACCGTGGCGGCGAGCCACCCGGGGCTGAACGTCCTGGTCAACAACGCCGGCATCATGCTGCGGGAGAACCTCCTCGACCCAGCCGAACTCCAGGTCGCCGAGGATCACGTCGCGACCAATCTGCTCGGCACGATCCGGATGACGTACGCCTTCCTGCCTCTGCTGGCGGGCAAGGACGACGCGGTCGTCATGAACGTCACCTCGGCGCTGGCGTTCGTACCGTTCCCGATCACGCCGACCTACAGCGCGACCAAGGCCGCGCTGCACTCCTTCTCCGAGAGCCTGCGCGTCCAGCTCGCCGGTGCCGACGCCGGCGTCCAGGTGATCGAGGTGGTCCCGCCGGGCGTGCGCACGACCCTGATGGGCCAGCAGGACAGCGACCAGTCCATGCCGTTGGACGACTTCCTCACCGAGACCCTCGACCTGCTGCGCGAGAAGCCCGACGCGAAGGAGCTGGTCGTCGAGCGCGCCAGGTTCATCCGCGACGCGGTGGCCACCGGATCCTACGACGACGTCCTCGCCATGATCAGCGGCAGCTGACCGGCCTGTAGTGACCGCCGCGGAACGACAGCGCGCGGGCAGGTCCTGATGGGCCAGATCATGGACGAACGCGAACTGGACCGCCTCGGGGAGGTTCTCACCGAAGACGCGGAACGGTAAGGAAGCGTCTTCGGCTTCGCCCCGGTCGTCGGACAGGAGGCGACCGGGTCCGTCCTGAGTGCCGAGGGGCACGCGAGCGCGCGTCTGACACGGCGAACATCGTCGTGTCAGACGGGCCGGGCCAGGTGACGAGGCCCGACGCCGGTCCAAAGCGTTGGGCCTCCTCGACGGGGGCCGTCGCCGCAGGCCGTCTTCCATACCGGCGGCCCTGCGGCGCACCGCCGAGGGTCGGCGCATTCCCCAGCGGGTCATGCAGGTCAGGTGACCATCGAGACGTCTCACTGCGAGTGCCCTCGGCGTCGGTCGTACGAGCGGCTTCGCGCGGGCGGGAGAGGACTGCTCAGCCATGGATCGGCGGTCTCTGGATAGCCGGGCGGGACGCAGCGAGAATGGGGACATGAACAAGAAGGAACTGGCGGCATTCCTGCGCCACCGGCGTGAGGCGCTGCGGCCCCGCGACGTCGGGCTGGTCGAGGGCCCACGCAGGCGTACGCAGGGGCTGCGCCGGGAGGAGGTCGCGCAGCTCGCCGGCATGTCCACCGACTACTACGCCCGGCTGGAACAGCAGCGTGCTCCGCAGCCCTCCGTCCAGATCACCACGGCTCTCGCCCGGGCACTGCGGCTGACCCTGGACGAACGCGACCATCTCTTCGTCCTCATCGGCCACAACGCCCCGTCCCGCTTCCACCGCCCCTCCGAACATGTCTGCCCGACGCTGATGCGGGTCCTGGACCGCCTGGACGACTCCCCGGCTCTGGTGCAAACCGACCTGGTCGACACTCTCGCGATGAACCCGCTGGCCGTCGCGCTGCTCGGCGACCAGACCCGCCACACCGGTCTGGCCCGCAGCGGCTACTACCGCTGGTTCATGGACCCGGCCGAGCGTCTGATGGTTCCCGAGGAGACCCATGAACGCCACGGCCGCGCCCAGGCAGCACGCCTGCGGGCCGCGCTGACATCCGGCAACGACACCCCCCGAGCTGCCCAGATCCTCGCCGAACTCCAGGAACACAGCCCCGAGTTCGTCCGTATGTGGGAGCTTCAGGAGGTCGCCCAACGCTACGACGACTGCAAGACCATCCTCCATCCCGAACTCGGCCGCATCGACGTCGACGCCCAGGTCCTGTACACCGAGTACCGCGCCCAGACCCTGGTGGTGCTGACCACTCGCCCCGGCAGCGAGAGCCACGGCAAGCTCGAACTGCTCTCGGTCATAGGACACCAACACCTCACCCCGTGACGTCCTGGACTCACCGAAGGCTCTTGCCTTGATCATTTGCCCTCGCCGCTGAGAGGGCGTCACTGACTTCGGCGTCTCAGGGTCCGTTCGGTCAGTCGAGTGCGAGGCCCGTCCCGGCGAGGAATCCGCCGAGGATGCTGTGCTGGTACTGCATCGCCTTGAGCCGCTGGCGGAGCAGGGTATCCAGCTCGCTGAGGGTGCGAGCTGCCAGATTGGCCAAACTCCGTGTTGTGCGTCCACAGGCCCTTCACCGGGTTGACTTCGGGTGCATACCCGGGCAGCAGGATCACCGTCAGCCAGTCCCGCTCAGCCACGAGTGCCTTCATCGTCGTGGAGGTGTCGGTGCTCAGCCGGTCCCACACCACGATCAGCGGGGCTTCGAGCAGGTGGTGGGCGCCGTCGAGAAGGCGGATGTAGTCACTCCCGCCGAGCGAGCGCCGCTCGCCCTTGCGGCCGGTGTGCCGACGCAGCCGGTGACACAGGCGGGCGGGCAGCCCCGGCCTGAAGCACAGCAGCCCGGCCACCGAGAGCCTCCCCGGCTGCGGGCCCCAATGCTCGGCGAGCTGGGCGACAAGGAGCAGACCGCGCCCGCTCTCATCGAAATCGGCGCCGCCTCCTACCGCCTCGCCCAGACCCGCGCCGGTTCCGAAGCAAGTGGTTGACCGTGCATGAGGAACCACGCGCCATGCCACACGCGTCCCTCACTGGCATGGGCGGATATCCACAGGACGGGACATGAGTACCAGCTCAAACACTCCCGGCGGCGCCGGCTGCTTACTTGCCGGCGTCGGCGCAGCGACTGCTGCACTCGCGTGGGCACCGCGGGCCGCGGTCAGCATCGACGGCGGGTTCGAGGACCAATACCTTGATTGGAGCGTGCTCTACCTCGATCTTCCACTTATCGCGCTCGGCGGCGCTCTGGTTCCGCTCCTGGCCTGGGCGCTGACCACACGCTGGGTGGGCCGGCCCTGGATCTCAGCGCTCGTGGCCCTGGCCGCGCTCGCGCTCGGCACCTGGGGGCTCTTGGAGTGGTGGACCCCTCGCCAGCACCCGGCCCCCGACAACGGACCAGGCATCTGACGCCCGCGTCCACGACGGACGCCCGCACCCAGCCACCACCACAGCAGCAGCAGCAGCAGTCGGCCCTTCCAGCACCCAGTGCCGTCAAAACTGGCGAAGCGACCGGCTCTCGGCGCCAGCCCGGAAACTGCTGCAGTTCTGCATGCCGCGCGACCCGGCCGCGCTGGCCGCATTCATCAACCTGCGCGTCCTCAACTTTGGACACGAACCACTGGCGGCGCGGTGTGGAGGCCTTTGTCATCTACACCCGCGAACACGGAGACCTGAAAGTCCCGTTCACGTTCCGCTGCCGACGGGTGAAGAAGCGGAAGAACCAAGAGAGAGGAGGACACCAGAACAGATCAACCCAGCCCCCTGAAGATCACTGTCCTCACAATCGCGGATCCGTCATGGGCACCCGCCCAACGTGCCCCGCCGGAGCTGGCCACGGACCTCACCGGGGTCTCAGCGCACGCCGTCGATGCGGCATCTCGTACGAGGCGCCCGGGCTGCCGGCTCGTCACCGCCACCCCGGGCGCGAGCCTGCGGCGGCGAACGGCGGCCGGGCCTCGCCTCAGCCAAGGAGATTCGCGCCGCCCTGCGTGCATGGGAGTCAGCTTGCAGGAGTCCCGCGAACGTCTCCAGGACCAGGGCTGAACTCCCGCCGGACGGGCCGCGATCCGTCCGGCGGTGAACGCCGCCGAGACGGGCCGTAGGTGTCGTTCCCCGGTAGGCCGAAAGGCCCGCCGCTTTTCGTGGGGGGCCCTTCGGATTCCGGCATCACGGCTTGGTCGGCGGCTCCTCGGCCTCCTCGCCGTCCGGCCCCTGGTGTTCCTCCACCAACTGCTCGATCTCCTGAGGGACTTCGTACAGCGCCTCCAGGACCAGACCCCACGCCCGGTCCCGCAGCTCCTCCGGTACCTCGTCTTCGATCTTCGCCGCGAGCCTGCCGATCTCGAACCGGGCGTCATCCTCTGTGCCCGTGGTCGGCGCGGTCATCGCCTGCCACACGAACCGGCCCACCCCGGCTGCGACCCGGCCTATGTTGCCGAGCACCGAGCCCACATCCATCTGCGTTTCCTCCCCCGGTGGTTGGTGCCCTGCCGCAGCGAGGCCCGCCCCAGTGTGCGGGGGCGGGCCACCGAGTCGTTTCAGGTGGTGGTGGGCCAGGCCCGCAGCAGGGCGGCGATCTTCCCGACGGTGCAGGCCGGGTCCACAAGCAGGTCCTTGAGAGCGATGGCGTCCTCACGGACGGGTTTGACCGTGATTCCGGCGGCCTCCAGGTACATCACGCCGGATGCGGCGGCCACGGCGAGGTTGGAGCGCTCCAGCCAGCGGCACCGGCCCAGCGTGTGCACCAGGGCGGCGGCCTTGGCGTAAGGGCCCTCGTAGACGGCCTGCTCGAACTGGTGTGACCCGTCGGTAGTTGGTTACGGGAACGGGACCACTTGAGGCCCATGTCGCTCCGACATCCAGGCGGTCAGCAGATCTGCCCTCGTCGGCGCACCCCTGGCAATTCCCCATGCGAGCACGCCCATTGCGGACGGATCGTCGTTGCGGAGGGCCGGTGCCCGAGCTGACAATGCGTGGAGATGCCGGTGGTCATCCCGGCGAAGTGTTGGAGGCGCTGCTTGTGAACCGCATCGCGGTGCGCCTCGCCATGCGCGCCAGACGCTGACCACTTCGCTTCGCCCACCGGCTGACTTGCTTCGTTCACGGTGGGCGCTGCGGCCGGCCCGGGCGGCGGAGATCCAGATCAGGCGGGCCTCGGCGATGGCGGCTGGGCGTGGGAGACACAGGTCGGTGGCCCCAAAATTCGGGTGACATGCCTCGATTGCGTCGGCATCATCGGTCAGTTGTTCAGCACGTCCGACTTCGGGGGGTACACCACGTCCATCCACCAAGAACTTCGAGCCTGGTCGCTGCCGTGGTCCGAGGCCGACCCTGGTCGGAACGCCTTCGAGTGGGACGACGACGAGCAGGCCCGGATTACGGCGCTGGTCGCCCGGATGACACCTCCTGCCGATATCGATCGGCTGGAGAGCTTCCGCTTCATGCGCGAGGTGAGCGCGCTCCTGGCATCGCGCTACGGCCGCTGGGCCTGCGGCTGGAACTGGTCGATCCACAACGGTGGACCTGTTGGCGCTTGGTGCTGCGACGCGCATTCGGTCGGAGAGGCGAAGGAGACCGCCGCACGGGTGGTGGCCTCGCTGCTGGAATGGCGTGACTGGCTGGAGGAGTTGGCCGAGCGGTTCGAGCAGCTCGCGCCGCTGCCCGACGCGGATGCCGAGGACCGCAGTTGGCATCTGGAACGCGCGGTGACCCGCTTGGTCACCACGGTCGTGGACCGTACCCACGCCGAGTCGTCCTGGTACGGGCTCTGCGACACGACGCTGACGTGGTTCCTCTCGTCGACCGGCCTGGGAGCGGAGGCGGCGGAGAGGGCGGTGGAAGCCGCGATCGGCGGCCGGTTCAAGAGCTGGGCCGAGCCCGCCCCGACGCTGGTCGACGCGGTGGGCGAGGATCTGGCGGTCCGCCTCACCGGTCGCGGGTTCTACCGTGAGCGATGACGCGCTGGCCCTGTGGTGCCAAGTCAGGGAGCAGGTCGACTGGTCCTCGGTTGCAGCCACGAGCCCTGCGCCGGTGCGGGCGGCCGTTGACGGACTCGCCGCCTGGTTCGACGGCCCGGTCCGCCACCGCGACCCGGACCGCGCCGACCGACTCCTCACCGCGATGGCCCTCTCCCGTACCGCGGCCTCGCAGGGAGAACCGCTCACCCTGCCCCTGCTCGACGACTGGCAGAAGTTGGTCCTCGGCATACCCGATGTGTGCCTGCGTCAGGGCGACGCCTTCGCCAAGGGCGGCCGGGAACGGTACGGGCTGACACCGCACATCTGGCGGGACTTCGCCGCCTGCCTGCACCAGAGCGCGGACCCGTCGGTGCCGTTGCCTGCCCGGGCGGCCAGGGCCTATCTGGACATCGCTTTCTTCCACCCCTATCCGGACGGCAACGCCCGCCTGGCACTGCTGGCCCTCGCCCACGTCCTGGAGGCGGAGGGAGTACGCCTGGACGAAGTGGGACCGCTGCAGACCACCCGCTACGCGGACGACCCGGTCGGGGCCCTTGACCTCGCTGCTCTGGTCTCTGTCCTGATCCGCACCACCCACCGTCGCGCAACCGCAACCGCGCAGTGACAGAAGGAGCCTGGCCATCCGCCGTCGGCGTAGGCGCGGGCGGCGACCATGCCGTCGCGGTAGCGGCCTTCGGCGAGGACGGTGAGGAGGCTGCGTCGTTGAGTTGAGGGTTCATGCCGATAAGCCATGCGCGTGATGAGCCACGGCGTGCGGTGTAGAGGCTTTCCGCGTCCTGGTTGAGGTGGAACACCTGGGGTGCGGCCCGGAGGCACTCTTCGGCTTCGGGGCGTGGGGTGTTTTCGCCGGATGCCCATTTGCCGACTTGGCGGTGGTCGCTGAGGTGGGTGATCCGTGCGGTGAGGCGCTGGCCGAGGTTGTCCTGCAGGAATCGGGCGATGTCTGCGATGGACGTGTGCACGGCGTGGCGGTGCGCGGTGCGGGTGGCTTCTCCGCTTTTGGTGGCTGCGGAGTCGTTGGGTTGTGTGGTGCGAGGCCTTCAGGGCAGAGCTGACCATCCTCGTCCCTCTGCACGGTTACGCTGCCATCGGGCGCGACTGTCGGGGGCGTGAGGTGCGTACGGGAACGCTGGCCGTGCTGGCCGGGATCTGCGGGCTGCTGGGCGCCCTGCTGGGGCTGGCTGCGAACGCGGCCACCGGGGATGAGAAGTGGCCCGGACCATTGGATCAGGTGCGTGCCCACGCCTGGCCCATGACGGGCGTGCTGGGCGGAGCCATGGTGCTTCTCGTGGTGCTGGCCGTCGTGATCGAGCGCCGTCCCGAACCCGCGGCCCGTACTGATCCCCGTCCACCGGGCCCGCCGCTCGTTCCCGATCACTTCGTGGCTCGCGAGCAGAGCCGTGAGGTCGTGACGGCCTTGTGCGCCGGTGGCGGTCAGGTGGGCATCACGACGTCGCTGCGGGGATCGGGCGGGTTCGGCAAGACACTGCTGGCCAAGTACGTGTGCGGGCAACGAGAGGTGCAGAGGCACTTCCGTGGACGGGTGTACTTCCTGACGGTGGGCCGGGACGTGCGCAGTCGCGCGGAGATCGCCGTGAAGGTCGGTGAGGCCGTCACGCTGATCACCGGGGACACCAGCACGCCCACCACGGACCCGGAAGCCGCAGGAGCGCACCTGGGAAGGTTGCTCGATGAACGGCCCCGCACCCTGCTGGTCCTGGACGACGTGTGGGAGTCACGCCAGCTCGATCCCTTCCTGCCCTCCATGATCAGCGATTCACAGTGCGTGTACCTGATCACCACCCGCAGCACGGGCCTGCTGCCATCCGGTGCCCTTCAAGTCGATGTCGACCAGATGACACCCGAGCAGGCCGAGCAGGTCCTCACCCGGGGCCTGCCCCCACTGCCCCGCCCCCTGCTCACCGGTCTGCTGCGGGCAACCGGCCGGTGGGCGTTGCTGTTGCGCCTGACCAACCGGCTCATCGCCCGCCACATCAGCGCCGGGATCGACGCCCACACCGCGGCCGAAGAGCTGCTGCACCAGCTGCAGGAACGGGGCCCCACAGCCGTTGACGGCCCGGCAGACACGTGGGACCTGGACGACCGCGATCTGCGCAACCAGGCCGTCGAGGCATCCGTGGAAGCATCCACCACACTTCTGCGGCCGGACGACGTCGCACGCTTCACCGAACTGGGAATCTTTGCCGAGGACGAGCCGGTTCCGCTGGTCTTGGCGGCCGCACTGTGGCAGGCCACCGGCGGCCTGACCATCGCCCAGACCCGCCTGCTGTGCCAGGAATTAGCCCGCCTCTCACTGATCACCTACACACCCGCCGACGGCCGCATCCACCTCCATGACGTCATCCGCGACTACCTCCGCGCCCGCCACACCACCGATCACCTGGCCTCGCTCCACGGCAGGCTTGTAGACACCGTGGCGGACACACTGCCCCCCGCTGCTCCCCTGCATCAAGGAGCACCGGATCCGGGACGCGCCTGGTGGCAGACCTCGACGGGCTACCTGCACGACCACCTCATCAGCCACATCCTCGCCGCCCGCCGACCACAACAGGCCCAAGCCGTCGCCGGCGACATCCGCTGGGTGGAAATGCGGCTCACCCAGCGCGGCCCCAACGCCCCCTGGGCCGACCTGACCCGCATCAACACGCCGCACAGCCATGCTTTGGCCCGCCCGATCAGCGACTTTGCCCCTCTCCTCACCTTCACCGATCCGGCACAGGCCGCCACCCACTTGCTGCACGCACGTTTGGGTCACCATCCCTACTGGCGCCAGCAGATTCGTGCACGCCGCCGTACCGATCCCTCCCTGTTTCCCTGTCTGGCACCGCGCTGGCCTCTCCGTGACGTGCGCCCTGCTGCGCAGCCAGCCTTGTCCGAGCACGCCGACGGGGTGCTGCCGGCGGCATGGTCACCCGACGGACACCTCGCCACCAACGACGGCGGGACTGTGCGGGCATGGGACGACACCGTCGGCGCTTCCCGGCTGTTCGGTCACACCCGCTCGGTCAGCTCGGTGGCATGGTCGCCCGACGGACACCTCACCACCAGCGACGGCGGCGGGACCGTGTGGAACGTCACCGCAGGTACTTCCACCGAACTTTCGCACCACACCAGCCCCGTCGACTCAGTGGCATGGTCACCCGACGGACGCCTCGCCACCGGCCACTACGGCGGGATGGTGCGGGTGTGGGACGTCACCGCCGGCACCTCCACCGACCTTCCCGGGCACACCGGCTCGGTCAACTCGGTCGCATCGTCACCCGACGGACGCCTCGCCACCAGCGACTTCGGCGGGATGGTGCGGGTGTGGGACGTCACCGCCGGCTCGTCCACCGCCCTTCCCGGGCACACCGGCTCGGTCATCTCGGTCGCATGGTCACCCGACGGACGCCTCGCCACCGGCCCCTACGGCGGGCTGGTGCGGGTGTGGGACGTCACCGCCGGCCCGTCCACCGAACTTCCCGGGCACACCGGCTCGGTCAACTCGGTCGCATGGTCACCCGACGGACACCTCGCCACCAGCGATGACAGCGGGATCGTGCGGGTGTGGGACGTCACCGCCCGCACCTCCACCGAACTCCACGACCACACCGGCCCGGTGCTGTCGGTGGCATGGTCAGTCAATGGGCACCTCACCACCAGCGACAACGACGGGATAATCCGAGCGTGGACGGTGACTGAGCGTCGTGTGCTCACACTTCTACGAATCAGCGGGCAGGCGATTTCCTGCAGCTGGTCTCACGACGGCAAAGCGCTGGCGCTGGGATGCACCAACGGCCTGATCCTGCTGGATCTTCTCACCGCATGACTAGTGCCGTGACCACGGATGTTCACGGTGTCGGCGGCCATGCTGGCGGCCTGCCGGTGTGGCGGTGGGAGTTCAGCTGACCTCGTTGCGGACGGCGGTGTCGAGGTCGGTGGCGGTCAGGCCGAAGGTCTCGGTGGTCTCCGTCGCGTCCATGTGGAACGGCGCGTACCACTGGTAGTCCATCTCGGCCATCTCGCGGGCGGTCGGCACGATCAGCCCGGCCGTACGCGTCACGGAGCGCGGTATTGGGATTAGTTTGATCGGTGGCCGGCCTGCCGCGAGGGCGTAGCGCCGCGCCAGCTCGCGAATGGTGACGGCCGGCGCGGACGGCACGTGCCAGGGTCGGCCCCACGCGCGTTCTTCCGAGGCCAGCGTGATGAGGGCCTGCGCCATGTCGCCGTTGAAGGTGAAGGTGTGCGGCATGTCCAGGTGGCCGGTGATCCAGGCCGCTTTCCCCTTCTGCAGGGCCGACTTGATGAGCAGGGAGTAGATGCCGTTGGCGTCCTTGCCGATGTAGTCGGAGCCGCGGACCTCGACGGTGCGGATCCCCCCGGCGAGGGCCTGTTCCCACATGCGTCTGCGCAGGCGGCCCTTGTGCCCGGTGGCGGCCATGGGGGTGTGTTCGTTCATCCGGCCGCCGGGCTGTGGACCGTAGGCGTAAAGGCTGCCGGTCAGGGCGAGGACGGCGTTGTTCGCCTTGGCGGCGGTGATGGCCGCCGTCTGCAGGGGCGGCAACAGGCGCTCCCACACCGTGTATGAGGGTGGGTTAGCGCAGTGGTAGATCACTTCCGCGCCGCGGGACAGCTCGGTCAGGCGGGAGGGGTCGGACGCGTCCGCGGCGACCCGGTCGACCAGCGGGTGCTCGGGGCCGGAGCCGCTGCGGGTGACGATCCGGACGCTCTCGCCGCGCTCGGCGAGCAGACGAGCGACGTTGGTACCGATGGAACCGGCACCGATGATGACGTGCTTGGCCATGACGGTTTCTCCTTCTCCGGGGTATCGGTCAGTCGTCCACGCCGGAGCCGGTGTAGGTGGGCACGTCTGCGAGCATGCCGGCGATCTGCGGGTTGAGCTCGTTGCGGCGCCGGTGCAGTTCCTGGATCTTGGCGTTCAGGTCAGGGTCGTCGTCGTCACTGACGTCGAAGATCTCCAGCCGTTCGACCAGGTGCAGCCCGAGGTGGTCGGTCTGGTAGGTGGTCGGGTGCGTCAGGTAGGCGAAGAGCCCGTCGAGATGTTCGACGACGAACACCGCGCCGTACGTGTAGTCGCCGCCGTGGTCGCGGCCGACGACGAAGGACTTGATGGCGGGGTTCGACCGGCCCTGATTGCGCCAGCTCTCCAGCACCCCTTCGATCTGCTCAGGCGTCGCAGTGGCCTTCATCGTGACTCTGTTGATGTGGTAAATCATGACTTACTACTCGCTCCTAACGTCGTTATAATTCCTAACGGCGTTAACTATGACGCGCGTCGCCGGCGCGGTCAAGGCGGTGACTAGTGTTCGAGGACACCATCGAAGCGAAGTGACGGACCATGCCGACCAGCACGAGACGGGCCCGCGAACGGGCGAACACCCGGGAGCGGATCATCGAGGCCGCGCTGCACGTCCTCGAGACCGAGGGCATCGCGGCCCTGACGATCCGGCGCATCGCCGCCGATGTCGAATATTCCGCGCCCGTCGTCTACCAGCACTTCGCCAACAAGGACGCGCTCGTACTGGAGCTGGTCGCGCACGGTCACCGCCTGATGCTGAGCGAGTTCCGCCAAGCCGCGCAGGAGCCCGATACGGACCGGCGCATGACGCGCATTGCGTCGCAGTACGTCCGGTTCGCCGGCGAGCACCCCCACCTCTTCCAGGTCATGAACGACCCGATGGTCGACGCGGACGAACGCCGGCGCGTCGCGGAACCGGTCATCGACGTCCTCAAGGAGCTGCTCACCTCCTGGTCGGCTGCACACGACGTGGTCCTGGCCGATTTCGACCAGGCTTGTGAGATCCTCTGGGGCACGCTCTACGGCATCGCTTCGCTCAGTTACCTCGGCAGCGTCGGCAACGATCGCGCCCGCTACCTCGCCGAACAGGCGCTTCGCACGATCCTCCTCGGCTGGCGCACCGAGACGCCGGCGAACGGTCGACCGGCGAGCAGCTAGGTGCTCTGACCGCTGTGGTTCGCCGGGTTTAGAGGGAGGACCGGAGTGTTCGTCGAGATCGACTCCGTGGGGCTGCCGATCGATCGTGACGACGTCGAGGAGGCTCTTGAGACGGCGTTCGAGTTCGACGGCGAGGTCACCGGCGCGGGCAGTTGCATGGGTCGTTGCCATCTTGACCTTGAAATCGCGGAGGGCCCGGACACGACCGCGGCCCTGGAGCGGCTCCGGGCGGTGCTGTCCGAACTGGAGTCGCGGACTGCGCTGCGGCGGATGGTGTCGCCCTTGTGGGCGGACAGGTTGTCCAGGATGACGTAGATCGGGGCGCCGTCCGGGCGAGCGGCCCGGATCGACCTGAGCGCGGCCAGGGTGTTCGCGGCGCCCTTCTTGCGACGGTTGACGCCCCACAGGGTGTCGTCGCCGATCGAGTAGCAGCCGTGGAAGTACCTCACTCCGTGAGTGCGGTGGTACGTCGCGGGATGGCGCTCGGGGTGACCAGCAGCAGCCCAGCACGCGCCAGCGGCGGGCCGGATACCAAGCGGGCCGAACTCGTCGAACGCGAACACCCGGTCAGGGAAGCGTTCCAGCACGTGCTCCATGCAGTCGAGCTTGGCGTCGCGCTCGGGGTCCGGTGACTCCTTCCAGGTCTTGGTGCGCTGGAAGGTGATGCCGCGGCAGGCGAGCAGGCACCGTAATGCCTCGCGGCCGATCCGGATCACGCGGCCGTGCACTTTCCGCAGCTAGGTGGCGAGTTTGCGGATGGACCAGCGGGTGAAGGGCTGGCCGAGCTTGGTGGGGCGGGTGGTGGCCGTCTGGATGACGAAGTCCTCGTCGTCAGGACTGAGCAGGCGGGGACGGCCTCCCGCCCGCTGAGGGTCCAGGCAGGCCAGGCCGATCTCGTTGAACCGGTGGATCACGTCCCGGACGGTGTCCTCGTCGGCCTGCACCAGCTTCGCGATCACCGGCACCCGGTTCCCGCCGGCCGAGGCCAGCAGCATCATCACCCGCCGGAACCGCACCGAACTGGTGCTGCCCCGGCGCACGATCTGCTGTCTGCGCACACGGACAGGCTCTGCCACCACACCCCCAGCGGTCGGGACGGACGTCAGTGCACATCCAACCGCCACGACCACCAACCCGGCGAACCTACGCGGTCAGAGCACTAGAGACGGCTCTCACCTGAGTTCGTCGGAGTATGAGGCGCCAGGGAAGTGCCATCCGGCGCGGCCGCGGGGTCCCGGCGAAGGCAGCGGTCATCCCAGCCGCCATCGGGGCCACGCCCCCTCACCGTCCTGGTCCCTCCTTCGAAACGCAGCTCAGGACACGAGCCGCTCCGACGGCCGAACTGGCCTGGCGCGCCAGCGAGGGACACGGCCTCAGGTGCGGGGCGACGACGACCCGTTCTGCCACCGGCTGGGTGAGCGCGTGGACCGGGCCTTGGCTGGGACCAATGCTCGCGGCCGATCACGGCGGCCCGCTGAGCGACTACCTGATGACGTTCACCACGGCGATCAGGCAGGCCAGTTGAGTGTTCCCCACGAGGACCACACCCTTCGACGCTCCGCCAGAACTCGAGCAGGGCGGTGACGAGCGCCTCGGGCGCCTCTTCGGCCATGTGGTGCCCGGAGGCGATCGGACCACCGTCCAGCCGACAAGGCGGGGCTGGCCGTGGTGGCGGTCGCGGCCGCAGATGACGAGACCTCCTTCGCGGTCCCGGAGTTGCTCGCGCGCGGTGCCCCATCGCGCCGGCGGGCCGTACCACCCGGGAGCCCGGCAGGCCGGGCGGGCGGCTTCGGCAAACCATCGCAGGAAGACGTTCAGCTCAGGGAGACAGGTCGTGGCGGGCTCGTCGACTCGGGAAAGTCGACGCTGCCAACGATCAGTCCGTCTTCCGTGCATCCGCCCTACTGGTCCAGCGCAGAGACCAGGATAACGATCAATGGGCCGCCCATCGACTGCACCCAAGCAAGATCAACATGAACCTGACGAGAGACGTTGCCAGATGCGGTCATGTGATCAGACAACGCCTGAGGCGCTATCCGCACCGACGAGCGCGTGTGACTGGGCGAGATAGCTGTCACTTGGCCGCGATATCTGTCCCCGCGTCAGCTCGCCGGGCTGCCATGATGCGCAGATGGCCCACGACATAGTGTTCTTCCTCGCCCCCGATGACGAGACTGCCGCTGCGACGCGCCTGCAGGGACCTGGTAAGGCCTTTGAGTCTGTGACCTGCCGTTTTATTGAGCCGGACAGTGCCATCGCCGAGTGGGACATGTACTTCGAAAAGCCTTCGGCAGAGGTCCCTCCGACTGAGCAGCTCCTTGGGTGGGCGTGGCCGGAGTGGGTCACCGCCCCCTTGAACGATGGCGTTGAGGTGTTCGCTCTGCCGAAGCGCCTGACCCGTTCCCTGGCCAACGCGGGCTCCGCCGAACTCGAAGAACTCGCAGGTCGCTGGACCACGCGGCTCTGGTCTCAGGACGGGGAGGACATGACTGACGATGATCTACTGGCGGTCCTGCAGGGAGTTGCCCGGCTCGCGGCATCTGCGGTGACCACGGGTGGCGGCCTCTACAGCTGGAGCTTCTGACAGTCCCCCTGCCAAGGCGGCTCGCGTTTGACGCCGCTGCACGCCAAGAGCTGGGTCCCGGTGGCATTGAGGTACAGCGTGAAGTGCCACGACTGGTCTGTGCGTCGATGATGCCGGTGCGCAACTGCTCGTCGCGGTGCTGATCCAGGATGCAACAGTTTCGTCGAGGCTGCTGCGGGCTCAACCTTGCCGCCATCACCACAGCGATCGCACCGCAGAGGAAGCCCACAAGGACCCAGCACGGGTGCTACCTGGCCCGGGCGGACTGAGCGCGATCCGGAAATACAGCCACACGCAGTGGGAGACAACCTCGACCGGGTACCGGTGACCTCTGTACTACGGCGACGCCCTCCTCACGGACGATCCCCCCTCCACCATGATCAACCCGTAGACCATCCCACCCGCCCAACACAACGTGACAGCGCCAGAAAAGCGATGCGACTGCTGTGCTGTGAACTTTGAGACTGCCCGAACTCGGTCTTCTCGCGTAATTCGTGCTCATGCAGTGCCGCGTGTCTTCGTACAACTGGCGGCAACCGTGTCGGCAAAGGTCCGAGCGAGCGGGGAGAGAGCGTCCCAGCGGCGTACGGCCCACCCGACCGACAACGGCGGCAGCGCCGGAATGGGGATGAGACGCAACGGGCCGCTGTCACCATGCCTGCGAATGGCGGCCGGTGTCTGGTAGCCGTTCAGCAGGGTGAGTGGACCAGTGTTGGTGAGGTCCAAGGCCCGCTCCAAGCCGGGGAAGATGCCGGTGAGTTGGGCGCGAAGGCGATTGACGGTGCGGGTGCGGTCGGCGACCAGGTCCATGCGGCGGCCGGTGAGGATCTTGAGGTCGGTGACGGTCTCGCCGCCGGTGCGTAGGGGGTGCAGATCCCGCCGGATACGGACCTGGTCGGCAATGACGGCTGCGTCCTTGGCGTCGGTCTTGCCTTCGCCGCGGTAGCTCTCGCAGGCGCGGTGGATGGCTCGGCCGGAGATGTAGTGCACCGGCTGGTCGTGGTTGCAGAGGATCGCGATGGCCAGGGCGGCTCCGCCGTCGGCCAGGTCAATGCCCCAGGTCACCTCATCGCCCAAGTCCAATATATCGGCCAGGAGTTGGATGATCTCGGGTTCGTCGTTCGTGACTCGTCGGGACAGCAGCCGACGGCCGCTCCCGTCGATCGCGACGCAGTGGTGGTGGGTCTTGCCTGCGTCGATGCCGGCCCAGGTAGCGGCCATGTGGTGCCTCCGTGCGGTGGTGGTGCTGGTGCCTCCCGACGGACGACCTCGCTGTCGATTCCCTACGGAGCGATCATTCGCAGTTCCTCATTGGCAGCCGAGTCGTCGTGGGACTTCGGGCCAATCAGTGGAAGCCACAAGCAGCAGAACTTTGAAAGCCACACCCGACGCACCGGGGTGGGCCAACCATACGAAGGGCTCGCCCTGTCCCGCAGACAACGTAGGGAACCTTGAGCAGCGCTCCTCACCAACCCTGGTGACTGAGTCAGTCAAAGAGGGCAACGACTCCATTTACCCAGATCGCGAGGAACGCAAGAACCCCCACCAGGCAGCCGACCCCCGCCAGCACGCCGCCGACCGTCCACGGCTCGCAGGGCGCCTCCTCGTACTTCTCCTCATGGCCGTCCCGGTAGGAGGCGGGGTCGTCCCAGTCGACGGGGTGCCCCAGCTCCTCGGCGCAGGCGGCCCGCACTGCGACCAGCTGCCCCTCCGCGAAGGAGGTGGCAGCCATCGCCTCGGTGCCGCGCCAGGCGAGGGCCTTCATCCGCCACCCGGGAGACCCGTACCGCGCCTCGAAGGCGACGGTCTCATCGGCGTTGCGGTCCCCTTCGAGGTACATCCAGCGTCCCGCCTCGGCGGCATCCCCGTAGAGCCGGTACACCTCGGCCAGACGCCGACGGAGCGTCAGGTCGTATGGAAAGGACGAGACAAGACCGCGCAAACGCTGGCGCGCGACGGGAACCCGGCCGGCCGCCAGGTCCGCATCGACTCGGGCAAGGGTCTCTCTCAGAGGCATGAACACATGATCGGTTACCGCACGGATCCACGTCGACCTGGTTTGTCGCTCAGTACTCACTCGCTCTCAACGGCATCGACCGAACCGTTCCCAATCAGTGAGCAGGAGTGAGTCTTGGACCCATACCTGGTCACTGCGGACACCCCGAACGGTTTTGGATGTCCTGGTCGCCCGCGTACTCGCCGCGTCCGGCGGCACGGATCGTGTCCGTGATCCGGGGATGCGGGGGCGGGGTCCCTCACGCCCAGGAGCACCTGGTCCGGCCTGGACGATCCGATGCCCGTGCACATCGCTCTGGTGTGCACGGGGGCGGTGTCGACCGTCGCCGGATCGGGTGCCCCTGGGCGCGCCTTCCGATAGCCACGGCGGCTGCGTCGTGGCGGGTGGTCTGACGGGTGGGGCCGGCCCAATGGTGGAGTGTCGGTATTCGAGGGTTGCAGTATTCGCGCGGAGGGCGAGCACTCCCACACCCGACCCGGTCGCGGCGACAAGGCGTACAGCTCTCACCGCAGCGGGCGCTGTCTGCGCGAAGGCGCCGGATCAAGAAGAGACCGACCTCTTGCGGTGAACCTGCGCCGGCGCCCGCGCTCCGGTGCGGGCCTTCGTCCTCTGCCACCGCGCCGTACGGGCCCCTCCCGGCAGCGGCAATCCTGCACGACAGACGGCTCACCCGGCGCTACGAGGTTCACGGCGCCGGTACAGCGCCGATGTGCTGCACCACCCCGAGGAGGTCGAGCCGGCGCCGTTCGCCGACGATCCGGCCGTCGGCCACGTAGTAGAAGTTCACGGCCTGCACCGGGATCTTGTTGCCGAAGTGTCACCTGATGACCACTGGGTGACCGCTGTCCGCTCGGCGATTTATCGGAGTCCAGGGAATGCTTGGAGAGCGTCACCGCGAGCGATCAGCCGCTGACACGCCGCGCGAAACATTCGAACCGCACCGGAAGGAATCTCACGCCATGACCGCGAGTGCGCCCAAGGCTCCGACTGCACCAGGGGTGCGGTCCTGGTGGGGAATCCCGTACGCCACCGCCGAGCGGTACCACCGCCCCGTGGTCGCGGACTTCCATCCGGACCGCCCCTACGACCGCAAGGGCGTCGTCTCCGTCCAGCCCGACAGCGGCGACTGGCTCGAAGCGGACAGCGGGATGGGCGAGGACTGCCTGAACCTGAACGTGTGGGCTCCCGAGGAGCCGGCCGGGAAGGCGCTGCCGGTGGCCGTGTACATCCATGGCGGCGGATTCGAGTACGGCGCGAACACGCAGATCACCTCGAACGCCGCCGGTCTTGCCGCGTCGGGGCGAGTGGTGAGCGTGTCGGTCAACTACCGGCTCGGCGCACTGGGCGCACTCTCGCTCTCGCAGTACGGCGGGCGGCTCGCCGACGCCAGTAACCTGGGCCTGCAGGACGTCATCGCCGCGCTTTCCTGGGTCAGGCAGAACATCGCCTCCTTCGGTGGCGACCCCGACGATGTCACCGTCTTCGGCCACAGCGCCGGCGCCTACTCCACCCTCGGGCTGCTCGGGGCCTCCTCCGCGAACGGCCTGTACCGGCGACTGGCCGGGTTCTCCGGCGCACCCTCGCGTCTCGTCCCGGCCTGGTGGGCCGAGGAACTCGCGGAGCGGTTCGTCACCGAACTCGGTGTCGCGGGCAACCCCGACAAGCTGATCGATCTCGACGCGGCCTCCCTGGTAGCCGCCCTGCGCAAGGTCTGTCCGACGGATCTCGGAGTCCGTGGCGGGATGGACAACCAGAGCATCGGCGTCGTCCTGGACGCCGAACAGCCCGGCGGGGTGCTGCACGCCCACCCGCTGGACGTTTTGGCCTCGGGCTCGCACCGGGACATCGACGTGCTCCTGAGCACGGCCAGTGACGAGATGGGCTGGTGGGTGGCGAACGACCTCGACCGGTTCGACCCACACACCGTCGACCGCGTCACCGACGAATTCGCGGGGTGGCGCATTCCCCGCTCCCGCGCCAAGAGGATCGTCGATACCTACGACCAGGGCGGCCGCACTCCTGCCGAGGTCCGCGCCGCGTCCCTGACGGACTACATATTCACGCTCCCCGCCGCTCGCGGTGCTCTGGCCCACGGCGCGGCGGGCGGCAACGCCCATCTCCTCATGATCGGGCCCGCCGAGGGTGCGCCCGCCGTGCACGGCACCGAGATGTACGCCCTGGTCGGCCAGGAACAGCCAGGGCGCAGCCCTGAACAGGCCGGCCGTGACACGCGGATCCGCGACATCGTCCTCGACTTCGTCACCGGCGAGCAGACCCGCCTGTGGCCCGCCGTCACGGACCGGCCCACCTCGGGAAGTGTCGGCAACCCTCCCTACGAGCCCAGCGCGCGCTACCAGGCGGTCCTCGACCTGTTCGAGAACATCGCCCGCCCCTGACGGTCACCTGGCGATCCGGAACAGCGCGCCAGGGGGCGAACAGAGTGAGGAACTCGACATGAGCCAACCGACAGCAGCCGGCGGCGCCGCACCGGCGACGATGCGGGCCGTCGTCGTCACCCGCCCGGCGGCCTCGACGCACTGGAGATCCAGGATGTGCCGGTGCCCGTAGGCAAGCCCGGCTGGGTGCGGATCAGGGTGAAGGCGCTCGGCGTCAACGAGTCCGAGGTCACCACCCGCAAGGGCGAGTCGGACGCGGTGGTCACCTACCCGCGTGTGCCCGGCATCGAGGGCGTCGGCGTGGTCGATGAGGCCGACGAGGACAGCGGGCTGCGGCCGGGCCAGCAGGTGGCCACGATGATGGGCGGCATGGGCCGCTCGTACGACGGCGCGTACGCCTCGGCGGCCAGGGCGTCGGCACCAGGTCGGCGCGCATGTGGTCGGCGATCGCCCAGCCGGCCAGGCGCCGGGAGGCGAGGTCGATGACCGTGGCCAGATACAGGAGCTTCCCGCCGGCCAGCGGGAGATAGGTGATGTCGCCGACGTACTTCGCATTCACCGCTGCTGCGGTGAAGTCGCGGCCGATCAGGTCGGCTGCCTTCGCGCCGGCCGGGTCCGCGATGGTGGTGTGGTGCTTCCTGCGCAGCCGCAGTCCAGCAAGTCCCATGGTCTGCATGACGCGGGCGACACGCTTGTGATTGATCCGCTCGCCGTCATCGCGGAGCTCGGCGGTGATCCTCGGAACGCCGTAGGTACCGTCCGAACTGCGGTGGACCGTGCGTATCCGCGCAGCGAGTTTCGCGTCGGCTGCCCGGCGGGCCGCCCTCGCGGCCGCGGTCTTGCGCCAGTAGGGGAGCTGTCATCTCACTCTTCCCTCGAGTGCCGGCAGAACCCCGCGTCATGCCATGTCACCAGGGCGGACACGGCAACCCACTCGCTTTTCTCGGCTCCAGGAACTCCTCCCGGAACACGTCCAGCGAAGCCCTGAGAAGAGGCATGTCGATCTCCGGACGGACGTAGCTCAGCCGGGCCGAACTGTCGTCGAAGCGGAACTCCAGCAGGAGTTCACCCCGCTTGCCGTCGATCATCTCGACGACTTCCATCGACTCGTAGTCGTTGTGGTCGCTCAGGATGATCAAGGCCATGAACTGACGCCCTTGGACGGAGAACGATCTCATTGCCATCCCTCGAACTGGACTCGACCGCCGCGCATGCTCCATCGGGCGCCACGGCCTGTTGCGCTATCCATGATCTCGAGCACCTCCCCACCGTAGTGCGCGGATGACGGGCTGATGTCTGTTGTCGCGTTGGGCTGCCCGATAGCTCACCCACGAGATCCGCTCCGGTTCAGCGCACCAAAGTCGTTCGTCCGGTTGGCTCCCCGCAGGAACGGCGCGTACTGGCGATGTGGCCCGGCGTGCGGCTGTCCGGGGCGGCCGGTCGCCTATCTCCCACTGTCGTGGGACGTGGGAGTTCCGCAGCTCGTTGAGTCCGGGATGTAGCCGTACAGCGTGGCGACGGAGACGCCCGGGATCTTGGCGATGGTGGTGACGCTGTTACCCGGCTCAAGACTCGGTAGCCAGGCGCACCCCCAGCCCGACCAAGAGCGTCCCGCAGACCTGTTCCATCCGGCGACGAACGGACTGCCGCTGGAGCACTCATTACCCAGGACTGTGGCCATGCCGGTCCTCCGGCCGTTCACCACCGCTCGGCGCAGGATCACGACTGTACTTGGCCAGCAAGAATGTACGCCCGTCTCGCGGAACATGTCCTGCGCGGTGAACGTAGCGGGCTACGACGGCGGGGTCGACGAGCGCAACGCGATCATCGAGGCGACGGCCGGCCGCAGCGCAGCCGAGCACCGCGCGCAGCTCGCCGTGCACACGGCCGGGCTGGAGGAATCCTGGACACACGCCACCGACGTGGACTGGAGCCGCCCCGTAACGTTCCGCAACGCGAACCTTGCCGCGACCGTCTTCGCACGCTGGCGCGAGGCATGGATCCACATGGTCGATCTGGAACTCGGCGTGCGGCCGGACGATTGGCCCGAGGACCTGGCCGCACACGCCATCGACCTACACCGGCGCCTTGCCCGTGAGCACGACCACCGACCAGACACCTCCGCCTCGCGCGTCTACTGGGCCTTGACCGCGAACATGACCGCCGCCTCACCACTCGGAGTCCGGCCTGGCGCGACACCCTCGGACTGGCCGCATGAACGTCGACGAACTCCTGGCAGACCTCCAGGCCCAGCACGACGAGACCACCGCCCGGGCCGGTGAACTACACGACCAGGTAGAGCACTTGTCGTCCGCCCTGGCCAAAGCCGAAGGACGGACCCGATCAGGCGTTCCGGGGCCGTGAGCTGCACGAGCTCCTCGGCATGCCCACCGACGAGCCGGCCATGAACGTCACCCCCCGCCGCCTCGGACGCCTCACTCGTCAAGGCTTCCTCACTCAACCCGGACGCGGTCTCTACCAGAAACGGGCTTAGCGCCGCTTTGCTTGGGCTGAAATCGGCACCGCCGACGGCCGCCACTCTCGCCTGATCAATCCGAACACCCACGAGTCGGACACTTCGCCGTTCACGACGCAGTCTTCCCGCAACGTCCCTTCACGCATGAATCCGATCTTCTCCAGGACCCGGGCGGATGCCACGTTGCGCGTGTCGGTCTCGGCCTGGATTCGATTCAGGTCCAGTGTGTCGAATGCCCACTGCAGTAGGGCGTGTGCCGCCTCCGTCGCGTAGCCGTGGCCCCACATCTCCTCGGCGAGGCAGTAGCCCAACGAAGCGCTGCGGTAGTCCGGGTTCCATTCGGCCAGAACGCACCAGCCGACGAAGGCCCCGTCCGAAGCACGGTCGATGGCCACCCGCGCCCCGGTGCCTTCGTCCGCCATCGTCCGGCACATCCCGATGAAACGCTCGGCGCGGGCCCGTTCCGTCCACGGCGGGGAGTCCCAATAGCGCATCACGAAGGTGCTGCTGTGCAGCGCGAAGAGGGAGTCCGCGTCGGCGTCGGTGAAGGGTCGCAGTCGCAGGCGAGCGGTGTGCAGTACGGGGGTGGCCAGACTCATGCGCACCATCTTGTGTCCTCAGGGGGCAGGCAGAACACCGAATATCCGATCCCGGTCCGGCCCTCACGACCAAGGCACCGCTTACCAGCAGATCGTGCCTGCCTTCAACCAGTAGCCCGACCAGACATTCAGAGTCTGCGAACGGCACGACTACTCGAACTGCCCACCGACGGCTCAGACACGAACGTCACCCGCAGCCGCCTCGGAAGCCAAGACTTCCTCACCCAACCGCGCAAGGCGACTACGGGAAACGGACTTGACGACCTCTCAGGCAACGCCACGCCCTCAATGCGCTCAAGAGTCGACGTCGTGACGGCAAGTGGCCCGGAAACGCTGATTGCGAGGCGTCAGCGCAGTGCAACCGCGCCCGCGTGGACGGCACGCATGGCCCGCTCGACAGTCTCCTGATTTTCGCCGACCGGAGCCACGTAGTCGATGACGGCGCGCGCGGCGTCCTCCCCGAGCATCCGGGTGATCACCCACGTGGCGAGATACTGGGACGCCAGGCAACCACCCGCCGTAGCGATGTTCCCCTCGGTGTGGAACGGCGCGTCGAGCACGGTAACGCCGTGGGCTTCGACCAAGGCCCGGCTCTTCACGTCCGTGCAAGCCGGCATGCCTTCCAGCAACCCGAGCCGGGCGAGCACCAGCGCGCCGGAGCACTGCGCACCGATCAGCTGTCGCGAAGGGTCGAGCAGCAGCTTCGCGATCAGTCGGTCGTCGGCGACCACCTCTCGCGCCTTCACCCCGCTACCGATCAGCACAACGTCCGCTTCGGTCACGAACTCCATCGGGCGCTGCCCGCTCACCTCGACGCCGTTCATCGACGTGACCACCGGCGTCGGGGTCGTGATGAAGGCTTCCAAGCCGTCCGTGCGGCACCGGTTGATCAGCGCGGAAGCGATGAAGCTGTCGAGCTCGTTGAACCCGTCGAAGGTGACCACGGCGACCTGCATCACAACTCCTTCAAGCACGGCATCAGAAGTCCGCAGTTTCCCTGGCGCGCCGTTCCCGGGTCGAGAGCCAATCAGCGGCTGGTGGCATTGCCTATCGACGTTCTGCGTTTCGAGTTCCCGAGCGTGAGGACCGTTACGGGCGAATCGTGCACGGCCAGAACACTGCCTCTTCATCAGTACGCCTTCCCGGCCAGCGGCCGCCCGGTCGCCGCCGGCATCACCGTCCTTGCCTGGGCGGCCCTGTCCCTCCTCGCCCTGCGGCGCATCACTTCACCCGCCCCGTGTTCGTCGACGTCCAAGTCGGCGCGCCGACCCCCGAAGCGCACGCGGAGATTCACGTGCCGCACGCCCCAGCCCACTCCCCACCAGCCCTACGACCCCACCCGGCAGCCACCCCCGTCCCTGACCTGACCACTGCCCGTCCGGTCCGCGCCCCACGGTGCGGACCGGCCGGAGAACGGCCAGACCCCGGAAAGGACGACGTAGTTGACCAGCACGTCGGCGACTATCTGAAGCTCAGGCGCCTCGGTCGGGGCGGCCTTGCTGCCCGCAACACTGCCTGCCTTGCGCTCGCGGCTGACGTTCCTGCCTCAATCGGCATGCCGACTGGCTTTCCCGTCATCCGTCAGGTCTCTGACTGGTTCGGATCACCGCTCCACTCGAATGGTCTCCACCACAAGTACCGGGTTGTGGCTTCCGTTCACTATCGGCAGCAGCGTTTGTTCACCAGCTTTGGGCAGCGGGTAGCGGGTAGCGGTGCAAGGTTTCATGAATGATCGCGAGAAATGGCGTCAGCGCAGGTAACGGCCCACTGCCAGCGAGAGCGGCGGGCCGTCGAGTCTGAACCGTCCGCTGTCCTGGCCAGCAAGGGGGCCCGTCTGTCAGCCTCCGCTGCCGAGCATGTCGAGGACGTGGGGCCACGCAGCAGCGCCCAGGAGTGCGTCAGCTTCGGTTGTGCCTCCGTACTGGAAGTGCGGGGAGGCCGATGCCGGGCTCTCACCCGGAAGACGTGGTCGGTGGCCGGCATCGTGGCGGGCAATCAGTCTCACCGGGGCCTCGACCGAGCGTCGGCGTTGCGCCAAGTGTTCGGCGAAGGGCAAAGACGGCCACATCGCGTCATCGCCACCCGCGACAAGCAGCACATCAGCCCGGGCCTTCTCCACGGGTATCTCCGCTGGGGCAACGAGATGATGGAAGGTCTTCTCGCTGAGTTCGTACCATTCGCGGATGGCGATANCGCGACAAGCAGCACATCAGCCCGGGCCTTCTCCACGGGTATCTCCGCTGGGGCAACGAGATGATGGAAGGTCTTCTCGCTGAGTTCGTACCATTCGCGGATGGCGATAGGACCGCTTGACGGTTGTGTGGCCGTCCATGAATCGTCCATCGGCACGAAAGGTAGCGGCTCGCCTCTCCGTGTCCAGGACGATCGATAAGGCAGCCGTTCGCCGTCGCGGCCTGGTCCAACGTTGCACCAGACCCGCGAGGTCGGCGACAGCGCAATCACCACGTCCACGCGCGAGTCGTGCACTGCGGTGAGCAGAGCTGCTTCAGCTCCCTTGGAGACGCCGAGGATGCCGATGCGGCGCGCCCCGCTGGAGCGGAGAAGACCGACGGCATCGATGAAGGTTTCCAAAGGGATTTCGCAGATTCCCGGAGCCTGGCCGGGCCCGCCGAACCAGCGGATTGCCAAGGCCGCAATGCCCTGTTCTGCGAGGAGGCATGCTCTCTCACGGTCGATGCGCCCGCTGGAGCCCGCCAGGACCAGAACGCCGACGTCAGCGTCGGCGGAGGGAGTAATCAGAACACCTTCCCACGGATGGGTCAGCTCGCGCTCTGTCACTTCCACGTGCTCTCCCTTCGGTCCGCCTGCAGCTGCTTGGTGTACCAGGGCAGCCTATTCGGCCTTGATGCCCCGCATGGGAAACAGGCGACGTCGCATTGACCGCTATCCGTGGGGGCCAGGGGTTCTTCACAGCCTCTCAGCTGCCGTTGGCGGGGGCTTCGGCCCGCACTCGGGTGTTAGCGAGGCGGTAGGAGTCTGCGCGCGGAGTACACCGACCGGATCGGCACCGGGTCCGTCTTCTGGTCCCCGTCCTACTTCGCGGGATCCTGCGCAGGCGCACCGCTGAGCATCGTCAAGGACTACATCGACAACCAGAAGCGGCCAGCCTGACCGTCAGAACGAAGCCGCAGAGAACTCCGGCTCTTCGCGCCTCGGGCCGAGGACGCATTCCCGCCCGGCCTGAAGGCCGGGATTCCCTGCGAAGAGCAAAGATGGAACCCTCGCAGCGTCCCTCGGACGCCTATCTGATCCAGTTGGGCCTGGACGCCCTGATGGCCGACATTGAGACTCCCTCGCCTCCCGTTCCACGTGAAGGCGATCGGTACGTTGCGCGGGGCTCCGTCCTTGGCGGCGTAGGACAGGCCAATCCGTCACGGGCCAGCAGCTCCTGGCTGACCGGCCGGTTCACCACCTCGATGATCTCGTTCGGCAGCCTGGTTCAGATTCTCCTTCTCAGCGCAGTTGCTCGGCCAGTCCGACGATGATGCCCTCCGGGCCGCGGAGGTAGCAGAGCAGATAGCTGTCCTCGAACCGGGCGATCTCGCCGACGAGTTCGGCGCCGTGAGGGCGCAGGCGGGCAACGGTGTCCCCGATGTCGTCGACGGCGAACATGACGCGGTGCGTGCCCACGATGTTGTGCGGCCGGTTGCGCGGCCCGGCGCTGATCACCGCGGGGCTGCGGTACTTCGCCAGCTCCAGCCGGCTGTGTCCGTCCGGGGTCCGGACCATCGCGATGTCACAGCGGACGCCGTCGAGTCCGGTGCACTGGTCGGCGACCAGGCCTTCGACCTGCGCCCTGCCCTCCAGCTCCATACCGAGTTCCACGAAGAACGCGATGGCGGCATCCATGTCCTCGACGACGATGCCGACGTTGTCCATCCGCTGAATCGCCATGCTCGTCTTTTCTCCTTCTTTCTCGTGCGACCGGTGGTGGCCGCTGATGTCCAGGGGACGGAGCCGGTGGCACGTTCTCGACATCCTCAGACCGCCGAACTCCGAAAAATTTTGCATCGCGCCTCAGCACCGCTACAGCAGACCCGCCAGCCAAGCGCCACCACCCGCGATGTGCACACCGACGTGTTCGAGCGCGCCCGCACGGGTCTGATCGGCAGGGTGATCAGCAAGTTTCCAGAGCAGTTGCGCCGCGAGGCACTGCACGGAACGGGCCTGCATCTGGCCGGCCCAGCTTCCCTGGGCGCCTTCGCTGAGCATCTCATCGAACGGTCTTCCGTCGTCCGCGACCAGGAGAGCGGCAAGCTCTTCCGCACCAGCATCGAGGACACCTTCTACAAGATGCGGGCCATGGCGGCAACGTGGCAGCTGGAGGTGGTCATGCCCGAAAGCGGGCCAGTTCCTGATCGGCGACAGCCCGACTGACCATATCCGTGGACGGAAGCGGGCGTTCGCAGTACGCGCCTCACAGCAGCGACCGGCCGGGGACCGAGGCGGAGCATGACGTGCGCGCGCTGGGTGCTGGGCGGGCTGCCCGGGTCAGGTGCGAATCGGGCGAGCTGGCCGCCGGCCTGTGTCCGCGGTCTGCGTCGCCTCCTGGCGCTCCTGCTTCTGGCGCTCGCGTTCGGCTCGTTCGGCTTGTTCGGCCTTCCGCTCCTCTTCGAGTGTCCAGTTCTTGCAGTGGTCGTACAGGCCGGGGTGGCTGTCCCCGGGCCCCAGTCGACCCTGGTGCCGGCGTTCCACCGGTCGTCGGTGAACTTGTGTCCGCAGCCGGCGCACCGGGCGCTACGTCTCGCGTTCGGCTGCTTTCTGCGCCGCTTGGCTCCGCACCTCTTCGGCGCGGCGGGCAGGGCGGCCTCCCGGGGGGGCCGATCGTTGGCGGCTGAAGGCGTGCCGTCAATTCGCCGGTGATGCTTGGCTGCGGCCTACAGGTCGAACTCGAGGTGCTCGATGTCGGTGAAGCGGACCTCTTCCAGGCTGCCGGCGCGGCGCCCGTGGTCCTGGAAATAGACCTCTCGCAGCCCTTCGGCGGCGATCTCCTGCAGGTGCTGGTCGGACGCGCCCTGCTGCTGGGCGTCGAAGAGGCGGGCGGCGTACTGCGGCGGCAGCGCGACGGTCAGGTGCCGGACGCGGGCGTCGTCGGTGGAGCCGATCGGCGCGGTGTAGCCGATCCGGGCGCGGGTGTCGATGACGATGCCGCCGGTGGTCGCCGCCTGCTGCCGTGCTCTGGCGCGGACCTGTGGCTGCCACCTCTTCCTGACCTCGCTCTCCAGCCGGGAGGCGAGGTCCGGGCGGGGCTTTTTGATCTGGTCTTTGACGTACCGCTCGACGGTGCGCTGGGAGATCCGCAGCATCTGGGCGACGGCCTTGGTGCCCTTGAGCTGTCTGACCAGGTACCGCATCTGCGCGCCCGCGCTCTTGGGGATCGGGCGCGTGAACGCCCGCTGCACCGCCTGTTCCAGGCCCTGGCCGAACACGCTCATCGCCCTCTACTCCCCGTTGTCCTGATCGGTGACGGTGCCGTCCTTGATGTAGCGGGCGAGGTTGAGCTCCGGCGCCTGGAACTGCTCGCGGACGCCCTCGCCCCACAGCACGCTCTGGGTGCCCTCCCACTTGACCAGCCCGGGATTCACCCCGAGCTTGAAGCCGCCCGGCAGGGGCTTGCCGTCGCGGTAGGGCAGGAAGTCCAGCGGGCTGGTGCCGTCGGCCGCGTAGACGACGCAGTCGGACAGGACCGCGACCGGGTACTGGCCGGTGAACGCCGCGTGCTTGACGATCTTCCTGTGGAGGTTGATCCGGGTGCGGGAGATGACCGCCGCACGGATGTCCGGCCGCCATGTCGGACGGGCAAGGGCCCGCCAGGGCTGGCCGGGCTTCCAGCCCTCGCCCCGAGGGCGTTCGCGCAGCTTGCCGAGGCCGCCCTTGACCGTCGCCTTGATCGCGGAACTTACGATCGCCAGTTCCGGGTCGCGTTGCCGGTAGCCGTCCATCGCCGCCAGGAAGTCTTCCGGCGACAGCTCGGCGTCGACGCCGAGGTCGGCCATCGTGGCGAGGTAGGCGTCGCGCAGCCGGTTGTACCAGCCGTCCAGGTAGCGGCCGTTGTCGTACCGGACGTACGCCTCGATCGGCGCGACGTCGTAGCCGAGCTCCACCGCGTACGCCACGGTCGGCGTCGCATACCAGGCCGGGCCCTCGGGACGCTCGCCCTTCGGCGTGAACGGGCTGGGCAGCAGACTGGCGTCCAGGTCCGCCCACTTGTCCTTGCCGACCTTCACCCTCGACAGGTCCACATGGGAGAGGTCGACCAGCCACGAGCCGGGCAGCTTCGCATCGAACACCGGATCCTTGACGTGCGTCGGCACGCCGAGGCCGACGACCAGGCCGTTGGCGCCGGCGGCGAAGGCCATGTTCACGTCGATGCCGACCAGGTGCCGCAGGGTGCACTCGGCATCCGTCATCGGCCGCGCCCAGTCGTACGCCTCCTCGAACAGCTTCTCCCCGGGACCGCGGACGTGGAAGCGCGGCAGATCCTTGAGGAGAGGGTGTCCGTCGGGGGCCTCGCACGGCGCGCAGTCCACCGGATCCTTGCCCAGGCTGCCGGGGTTGTGCTCGGAGTGCCGCCTGCCGTCGGCGTCCGGCTCCGAGGCGCGGGTCGGCGGGTGCAACGCGGTCATCAGCTCCAGACCGGTCACGGCGGTCGATCCACGCGGGGTCATCACCCGCGACGCGTACACGCCCAGGACCCGGGCGAGGTCCGCCGGCGGAAGCTGGGCGGCCTCGCCCCAGTGCCGGGTGTCCAGCGCGTTCCACGACGGGATGCACAGCTGAACGCAGGCCCGCTCCGAACCGGTGGCCGGGCGGTAGATCCTCGCCCACGGCCCGAACCCGCGCTTGGTCAGCTTCCACTCCGCGCGCACCAGCTGCTTGATGACCTTGTGGCCCTCCGGAATCCGCCCGGCGAGCCGCTCCTCCTGCGTGAGGGCGACCGGCAGACCGTAACGCTCCAGCGCCGACTCGGTGAGCACCAGCAGCGGATCGGCATCCTTGCCCGGGCCGGACAGCTTCGGCTGCCCCAGCTTCGCCTCCTTGAGCGTCCACTCCACCAGCGCGGGCAGGGACTTGGCGGGCACGTCCAAGACCAGGCCGCCGACGCCGTACGCGAGGACCTGGCCGTCGGCGTCGACATCGACGACCGCCAGCGGCCCGTTCTCGAACCGCGGGTCAACGGCCGCGGCGGTGTCCTTGAAGGGGGTGCTCTTCTTCCCTCCCGGACGCTTCGACGGCTGTCTCGTGCTGGGCGCCGCCGGGCGGGGAGGTGCCGCGGCTGCGGCAGGCGGCGTCGCGGGCGCGAGCAGTGCGCTGGCACTCTGGTCCGGCTGCGGCAGGGCAGCGTCCTTGCTGCCGGACGGCGCGGCGGACACGGGATATCGCCGAGACAGGCCGTCGAGCAGTCTGCGGTAGGCCTCAAGGCGTTCGGCTTTCGGCTCGGCGCGGCCTGCCTCCCATGCCTGGATGCTGGGAACCCGCACGCCGAGGGCCTGCGCGACGGCGGCCTGGGTCAGCCCGGCCGCCTCTCGCAGCCTGACCCGTTCGTTCAAAGGGGGCAGCACACCGCCGTCATCGACGGCGGCGAGCAGCGCGTCGACGGCAGTGAACAATTCCTGCGGCTGGTCCGTCATCTCCCGTTCCCCTCCTCTACCGGACACCCTGACGGATTTCTTCGAGGCGGGTCACCAGCCGCTGGTAGCGCTGCGAGGCTGCCTGGGACGAGTTCAGGCCCTGATGCCGGGCGATCTGCCGCCACTCCATGCCTCGGCGCCGGGCCTCGATGACGACCTGGGTCTCCAGCCGGTCCAACGTCACGCGCATGTCCTCGAAAAGGCTCAGCCCAGCACCCACATCATCGGCTGTCACGTCAGGGTGCTGTCCGCCGCTTTGCTGATGGTTGGCGGCGGCCGTCAGCAGCCGCCCCAGCAGCGCAGCGTCCTGTTCCAGATGGTGCGCGGTCGCCCAGCCGGCGGTGGAACCCTCCGCGAACGCGGCCAGTCTTTCGCGGGCGGTGTCCTGAGCATCAGCTGCCATGTCGTCACTCTACCGCCGTCATGCAATGAAACAACGGATCGTTGTTTCATTGCGCACTGCCGAATCTCTGGGCGTACGCGGAGCTGATCCTCGGCGCGAACCCGGCCGTGTGGATGTACTCCTCCGGCCCGGCG
>NZ_JBXEJE010000034.1:0-108712 GCF_056820935.1 Streptomyces sp. Q2
GCGGGAGACCGACGTGGCCTAACGAGTGGTGCACATAACTTCGTACTCGGTGGTGCACTCACACGAGTACCTGGACAGTAGGTCTCGCGGTCGAAGGCGGGCGGCCTGCCGCCCCGGCTGCCCCGTCGAAGGCGGTGTGCCTGCTGATCGGCCGGAACAGGGATGACCGCACGAATTCCGCGCTTGCGCAGGTGCTTGCGGATGGCACGGGAGGAGTACGCCTTGTCGGCCAGGACGACGTCGGGGGTGGTGCGAGGCCGAGCACGCTGCCGGGGCACTCGCAGGCGGGCCATGACCTGCTCGAAGGCAGGCGCGTCACCGGCCTGCCCTGCGGTCAGGACGAACGCCAGAGGCCGGCAACGGCCGTCGGCCACCAGGTGGATCTTCGTGGTCAGTCCGCCGCGGGACCGGCCGATGGCGTGATCGTCCGGTTCGCCGAGCGGGGCCCCCTTTTACGAGCCCCGGCCGCGTGCTGGTGAGCGCGCACGATGGTGGAGTCCACCGAGACGGCCCAGTTGAGGTCTTCGTCGGCGTCGGCCTGAGCCATCAGCGCGGTGAACACTCGCTCCCAGGTGCCGTCGACTGCCCACATTCGCAGCCGGTTGTAGATGCCGCGCCAGTTGCCGTATTTCTCCGGCAGGTGGACCCATTGGGTTCCGGTCTGGAACTTGAAGGCGATCGCGTCGATCACCTCACGGTGGTCACGCCACCGACCACCCCGCCTCGGCGTTCGGTCCGGGAGCAACGGCTCGATCCGCGCCCACTGCGCGTCAGTCAACGGCACACCCGGACCAACGATCAGATGATCCAAACGAAACGGCCTAGCCGTCGCGCCCGACCGCCGCCTCAGTGCACAGGTGATGGACGCCCTGGTTTTCCGACTCGGTACCCACCTCGCCCTACGGCTGAGGACGTTCGGCTGCGGGACCTCCAGAGCTCCCACGGGAGTCGACCGCCACCGGCAAGGCAGACTGTCGGACGGTTTGCTCACAGTGCCGGTACCGGGAAGGGCAGGGACACCTTGGCACCCGTTTCCCGTGCCGGCGCCGGACTCGCGACCCGCACCACGGTCCGGGTCCGGCCACGGGCGAAGACGAAGACACGCAGCACCAGGAATCGCCCGATACCGGCGAGCCCGGCGGCGGTGAGGTAGACGACCTGCTCGTAGAGCGCTCCGGCCGACGGCTGCACGAGGTGCAGGACGAGCACCGCGGTGGAGGTCACCACATAGGCGGCTGTGGCCGACCCCGCGGACTGCCAGTGCTGGCGCCATCCGGCATGCCCCGCGCCGAAGGTGAAGCGTGCGTGGAGCTCTGTACTGAGGAGAGTCGAGGCGACGGTGATCAGAACATTCGCCACAGCCCAGGGCATCAGTCCGGCGAGCCCGGCCACGGCGGCGCTGGACGCGACCCCGACACCACCGCCGAACAGGACGAACCGGGCGAACGAGGCGAGGGGGCCAGAGGCGCCCGGGTTCCGTCGTGCCGCCGCCGTTTCGGCGTCCGCCCGTTCTGCATCCCACGCCTCGTCCGCTGCCCCTGGCGTCGCCTTTGGCAAGACCAGCGCCTTCATGGCGGTCCCTTTCGACTGAGAGTGCTGCTGGGCCTCTTGGCCAGCGGCTTCGCAGGCCGCTACGCTCGCACGCTCGTTGAACTTTGACATTACGACCGTACGACAATAAGCAGGGCGTGGGCGTGCGGACAAGGGTCTGACCAAACTTGGGATTATGACCGTACTCACATGTTTGGGTGAGTGAACAACCGCATGTCGACCAGCGACTCTGACACCTGCCGCTCGACCAGCACCCATACGGCACTCATGGCGGCGGCACCGGCGAAGCAGCCGATCGTGCAGTCAGGACCAGCCCCATCGGTGTCGGTGGCGATCGGCAGCAGAAGCAGCGCGAGAGTCGCGACGAGGATGAGGGTGCCAAGGATGTCGATTCGGCCACCGTTGGTGTGACGGGTGGCCAGCACAAGGGTCAGGACAGCGATGACGACGATGAGGGCGAGCCCGATGGCCAACCGGAACACGCTGCGGTAGTCGAGGGGAGCCCACTGTGAGCAGACCGGCGGCGACCAGGGGATGCCACTGCCGAAGGCGAACGCTCCACTGGCCATCGCCAGCGCCGCCGGAAGCCTCTGCGAGCGGGCCTCTTCGCTCAGGATGAACAAGGTGAGGGAGAAGATCGCGGGGCGGTGCCTTGCAACACCCGGCCGGTGATCAGCCACAGCAGGAAGCGCTTGGTGGCTGCCAGTACGGTGCCGACGATCAGCACTATGAGTCCAAGGGCTCGTAGCGGTAGGCCGCCAGCGAGTGGTGTCGCATGTCGTTGCCATCGCCCGCCCAGCACGTGCAAGGCGTGCCCGTTTCATTTTGGAGGTCAGCGGAGAGCACGCGACGCATGATTCAGCGACTCGGTGAACGTCTGGGTCGGGGCCCGGCTGGGGAATGGCCTTGAGTCTCCAGTGAGTGGAGACAGCAGAGTGGGGGACATGGACGTTACGACCCTCTACTCGATCGGGGAGCTTTCCCGGCGGACCGGCTTGTCTGTGAGGACCATCCGGTTCTACTCCGATTCGGGGGTGGTAGCGCCGACCACCCGTAGTCCCGCCGGTTATCGGCTCTACGACCTCGACGCACTGCTTCGTCTGGAGCTCCTGCGCACACTGCGCGAGCTGGGCATGGACCTGGCCACGATTCAACGGGTACTGGACCGCGAGCTGTCGGTTGCGGAGGTCGCCGCGGCGCACGCCGACGCCATGGACGTCCAGATCCGGGTGCTGCAATTGCGTCGGAGCGTTCTGCGAGTCGTGGCCAGACGCGGGTCCAGTCCCGAGGAGACCAAGCTCATGCACCGGCTCACGCAGTTGTCCGGCGAGGAACGCCGACGTTTGATCGACGATTTCGTGGACGGCACCTTCGGCACAGTGGATGCCGACCCGACCGCGGTGGCCATGGTTCGCGCTGCCACTCCCGACCTCCCCGATGATCCGACCAGCGAGCAGGTCGCCGCGTGGGTGGAGCTCGCCGAGCTGGTCGGCGACGAGGATTTCCGTGCCCGGATGCGCCGGACGGCCGTACGACAGGCCGCCGGGCGCCCGCTCGACATCGAATGCGATGCCGGCGAGGAACTGATGGAATTCACCCGTCAGAAGGTGGCCGAGGCCATGGAGTCGGGCATCGACCCGCTCAGCGACAGGGGCGCACCCGTCATCGATGACCTCGTGCACCGCTTCGCCGAGGTGCTCGCGCGCACCCCTGACACGGAATTCCGGGACTGGATGGCGCAACAGTTCGAAGAGGCGCACGATCCCAGGGTGGACCGGTACTGGCGGCTGGTGTGGATCGTCAACGGCTGGCAGGTAGTACCGAACCTGATCCCGGTGTACCCCTGGCTCATCCAGGCCCTGCGAAATGACCGTGACGCATAGTCACCGCAGTGGGCACGCCCCGGATCCCTGAATGAGTCCAGAGGATCGCCTGCGGACATGAGACGAGGGCGTCCAACGTCGATGTGTGACTAACGACCTGGACACCCTCGCAACGGCACTCCAGGCCCGGATTGACGACGAGTTGAAGGCTTTCACCGTGGCTGGCGCCGTGGCGGCCTGCCGTCGGAATCACGCCCACGCTCAGTGACGCCGAGCTGATCACGCTCGCGATCATGTCGGCGCTGCTCGGATACACCTCTGAGCGGCGCCGGCTTCGCCGCGTCGGGCGGGACTTCGGCCACCTGTTTCCCTACCTGCCCCAGCAGTCCGGCTACAACAAGCGGCTGCGCGCCGCGTTCTCACTGCTCACCAGCATGATCCGGATCGTGGCCCGCGAGACCTCACTGTGGAGCGACGATGTGTGGCTGGTCGACTCCACACCGGTCGGCTGCGTTGCTCCCGTGAGACGGCCAAACGCTCGGACCTGGCAGGCTGGGCCCAGTACGGCTACTGCGCATCACACTCGCGATACTTCTGGGGGCTGCGGCTGCACCTGGTGTGCACACTCGGCGGACTGCCGGTCCTGTTCGCACTCACCGGGGCCAAGGCGGACGAGCGCGAAACGCTGCGCGACATGCTCGATACCGCGCCAGACGTCCTCGCCGCTCACCCCGCGCAGACGATCATCGGGGACAAGAACTACTTCGGCCGCGAGTTCGAGCACGGCCTTGCCGAGCGTCACCTGAAGCTGCTGCGGCCAGCCCGCAAGGGGGAAGCCGAGCCGGCCGGGTCACACCTGTTCAAACCGCTGCGGCAGGTCATCGAGTCGATCAATCAGACCTTCAAGGGGCAGCTCAACCTGGAACGATACGGCGGCAAGAGCCCTGCAGGGGTGTCAGCCCGGGTCTTGTGCCGGATCCTCGCCCTCACAGCGGCGATCTGGCACAACGACCAAACTGGACAGCCCATCAAGCGATCACTCACGGCCTACGATCACTGACCGCAACAACACCTCTTGGACTCATTCATCTAGGGATGCGGTGCGTCAGACACACTGCCAGGTGTCCAGCAGGGCGAGAGCGTTGTTTATCCCCTGATCAAGCAGTTCATGGGCGAGTTGACTGTCGGTCAAGGCGCGCGAGAGCTGTAGTGTCCCGGCCATCAGGCCGAGGAGGCTGAGCGCCTTCACACGCGCTGAGGACGGGGCCTCGGGCGCCATGCGGGCGGCAATGCCGTCGATGAGGACCAGCACGCCGTCGGTGTACGCCTGCCTGGTTGTGTCGGTGCAGCGCCCGATCTCGTCGAGCAGAGCGGCGTTGGGGCAGCCGTCGCCAAGGCTGTCCCGGTGCAGGGGCGACAGGTATCCCCGCACAATCTGCTCGAGTCCGGCACGGCCAGGCGCGGCCCGCGCGACGACGCTCTCGGCCTGCGCCTTCAGCTGATCGGCGATTGCCGTGGTGACGAGGTCATCCTTGGATTCGAAGTGAGCGTAGAAGGCCCCATTGGTCAGCCCCGCGTCCTTCATGAGCGTCGAGACCCCCGAGCCGTCGATACCGTCTCGCTTGAACCGGCGGCCCGCCGTCTCGATGATCCGCCGCCTCGTCTCCGACTTGTGCTCTTTTCCGTACCGCACCACAGAACGCCCTCCATCGCCGATCGAAAGGACCGGTTGGCCTTCACTTACTTCACCATTCTATGGTATTGCGAACGTAATTCAAAGGGTCGACGGGGACGACGGCCGGCCACCTCGTCGCCAGTTGCCCCCTGCGGCAAGGGCGACGGGCGAGCGACGGGCCTTCATCGTGTGGGCAGTCGCAGGAACCTCACGGTCAGATGGAGCGAGGTGTACGCCATACCCTGCGGAAGGGTGGATTTGGACGGCGCAGCCCGCCGCCGAGTCGGACAGGGGGCGAGGATGCCGCCGTGGACGCTGCCGATCGGGTCGCAGTGCTCCTCGCCCGGTGTCAGCGAGAAAACCGCCCTGCCGGGCTCCACCTCCGAGGACAGCCCGGAGAAGGCTGTCCCCCGGGAAAGAGCATCGCGTTCGACAGACCGTGGGCGACGTGAAAGGAGCGCCGATCGGACGGCTCATGCCGTGCACGAGCACCAGCTGGAGTTGGAGAAGGCGATGCCGGCCCGGGTCGCGGCGAGCATCATCGCCTCGCGAGCCACGAGGTCTCCTGGCGGACGCGACTGACAACGAGAGTCGACAAGTCCTCTGACCTGCTCGTCGAAGCAGCTTGAGTTCACGGAGTTGAAAATGAGAGCGGGCCTGACCTGCTCTTGTCGAGTGACAGCGCGTTCGGCGCGACGGTTGGCACCCTGATCGCCCCTGCTGTTGGAGCTGACGGCGCTTCACGTCGATACAGGTGTAGGCGATGTGGAGGGCGCCCTCCGGTGTCTGCGCCATCGAGGGATTGGATTTGGTCCTCGCCGCACGAGAATGCGGTGCACGGTGGCTGGCGCGACCTTGACGCCATGCAGCCGCTTGAGGCCGACAGCGGAGCGAGCGGGTCCGTGCATGGTCTGCCGCCGCAACGCTTCTACCAGGTTCGCGATGTTCTCTCGGCTCCGGCCGGGGTTGCCGGCGGCCGGGAGGAGCGATCCAGCAGACTCTCTTCGCCGCGGGCTTGCCGGCGGGCTCACCACTCCGCCAGACAGCGGCCGGATATCCCGGCCTCAGCGGCGACGTGCGACGCGATCGGACGCCCAACGCCCACACGTTCGCATAATCGACGACGCCCTTGTGGTGTCAGCGAGGAATGGGGATGCCCGCGATATCGGCCCGCCGTAATCCCAGACGTAAGCACTCACCCGTTTCAGTCTGCACCTGGCCACGGACAATGACCCCGCGCCGAGGGCGCGCGACGTCAACGTGCAGCGTGATCGTTCCCAGGCGCGAGCCGATCGACCCAGACACTGGCACCCGGCCCGTGGCTCAGGCGGTCATCCGATTGAATTTGCGCACTTGCTTGTCGAAGGTCCCGGCGGGGACGATACGGCGCAGCACCTTGAGACGTGGGGCAAGCGAGCCGGCGGGATAGCTCAGCTTCGGCTTCTGGGCGGTAGCCGCCCGGACGACCACCTTGGCGATGGCGGCGGGATCGTCGCCGCCCCTGAGCTGCTCCTGCGTCACCTCGTCATAGATGGCCCGTTGGCGGGCGTATACCGGTACAGGAGTGTCAGCCTCCACCGAATTCGTGTCGAACGGGGTGTTGAGAGGGCCGGGCTGGACGCGCAGGACCCGAACGCCGTACTCGCGGACCTCGTGGTCCAGGGATTCGGAGTAGCCCTCGACCGCATGCTTGGTCGCGACGTAGACGGACATGAAGGGGTTGCCGACGAACCCACCCAAGGAGGAGATGTTGATGACGCGTCCGTGGCCTCGGCCGCGCATGTGCGGCAGGACGGCCTTGGTCATGCGCATGAGGCCGAAGACGTTCACATCGAACACGCGCTGCGCCTGAGCGACGGAGACTTCCTCGGCGGCGCCGTTGATGCCAAGCCCGGCATTGTTGACCAGAACATCGATCCGCCCGAACCGCTCGATCACCTGCTGGACGACGCTGTTCACCGAGTCGTCGCTGGTCACGTCGAGGGCGAGGAACGTCACACCGTTGCCAGGAGTACTCCCCGACGTCTTCCGGCTCGTCCCGACCACCTCGAACCCCGCCTTGGCGAGTGCTTGCGCTGTCGCCTTGCCGAGACCCGAGGACGCGCCCGTCACGAGTGCCACCGGCCGATTTGATGTCATCACTGCCTCCTGAAGCTGACTATCTTTGTAGTACGACCATACTGCCATGGGTTTCTGCTCAGCGCAATCCTGATCACGCTCTCCGGCATTCCGCACCTGCTCGGCCATGCACGTCCCTGGCCGCCGCGGACTCGAGCCCACGGCCGTCGGCCCCGCACTCGTCACCCACCGCACCTCTGCCGTCTACGAGGACACGCGAGAGAGGTGATCCGGACACCGTGCGAAATCGGTCGTCGCTGAACCTGCGCCCACAGTCCGCACAAACAGGGCGCCGGGCTTCGAGTGCCGCGGCTTCCTGTTCTTCGCGGCGCCGTACCCTTCCCCGGCGGCCTGTCGACGGTGGGCGAGAGGGGCGTCCCGGCGGGGTTGCCGATCGCGTCGGGCAGCCGCTTGCGGTGGTCGTGGCCGACGCCAGAACGAAGGCCCGGCCGGGCCCTGCTCCCCCAGCAACTCCGGCTCGGATAGCACCTCGCCGACAAGGCCCGCCGGGCCGGGGTGCCGTTCCTGGAAGTGGATCCGGCTTACACCTCGCAGCGCTGCCCGCGACGCGGGCACACCGAGCGGCCAACCGGCCCACCCGGGATCACTTCTGTTGTTGCCGGTGCGGCCTCGCTGGGCCCGCCGATGCCGTCGCCGGGGTCAACGTGCGCAACCGTGCACGCTCGGCGTGGGTGTTCGTCACCACACCGGTCCCCGCACCGGCCAGGCCGGACCGTGGGGAGATACGACCCGTGACCGTCAGGTCGCAGGGGGGAGTCGGGAGCGCGACAAGCGGTGAACGGCCGAATCCACAAACTCGGCCGTTCACCGCTGAGAAGGTGACAGGTGGCTCACCTGGGGAACGCAATCAGTGACACTGCTTACGAAGCGTCAACCGAGGTAGTCGGCCGAGTCGCCCCGGGCTCCGGCCGGGTGGAGGCCCCAGGACCGCACCTGTCCGCCGAGCAGGTCGACGCCCGCCAGAGGCGGGCGGAACATGGTCGTGTGTGGGACATGGCCGACCCCCTCTACGCCTTCCCAGCTCCCTCCACAGTCAGCACGATCTTGCCGGTGGTACGGCCGGTCTCCCCCAGGGCGTGGGCCCTGGCGGCCTCGGCGAGCGGGAAGGTGGCCTCGATGTGGACGCGCAGGGCGCCGGTCTCGACGAGGTCGGCGATGGCTTGCATGCCCGCGCGGTCCGCCTCGACGAGGAGACTCTCGAAGCGGACGCCCCGCTCGCCGAAGTCGGCCGTCTCGTCGGGGCCGACGGGTGCCACCGGAAGGATCGAGACGAGGGTGCCGCCCGGGCGCAGGACGGCGAGGGAGCGGGCGCGGCCGGCGGCGTCCAAGGAGACCGAGTCGAGGACCACGTCGACGTCCTTGACGGCCTCGGTGAAGTCGACCGTGTGGTAGTCGATGGCCTCGTCCACTCCCAGGGAACGCAGGAAGTCGTGCTTGGCGGCACTGGCGGTGCCGATGACGTAGGCGCCACGCGACTTGGCGATCTGGACGGCGAGATGGCCGACACCGCCGGCCGCCGCGTGGATGAAGACGCGCTGCCCGGGCTGGACATCGGCGGTGTCGACGAGTGCCTGGTAGGCGGTCAGGGCCGCGAGCGGCAGAGCGCCGGCCTGAACGTGGTCGATACCGGCGGGCTTGTGGACGAAGGCGCGGGCCGGGCCGGTCACGTACTCGGCGTGGGAGCCGACCCCGTGGGGGTAGGGCAGCATCCCGAAGACCTCGTCGCCCGGCTTGAACAGGGTGACACCGACGCCGACGGCCTCGACGACGCCGGAGACGTCCCAGCCCAGGATGAGGGGCAGGCCGTTGGCGGTCATGGGCTGGGCGCGGTTCCACCAGTCGGTCGGGTTGACGCCGGCCGCGCGAACGGCGATAAGGATCTCACTCAACCCCGGCTCGGGAAGGGGAAGTTCGACTTCCTTGAGTACCTCGGGGGAACCGTGGGTGTCCTGGCGGATGGCGCGCATGGTGGCGGTATCGGGATTCGTCATGCGTCCAGCGTCGCGGCCCGTCACTCCTCGACGCCATGGCATGAATGCCAACTTTCGACGGGATCACGCCATGGCGCCAGGGCGGAGGCAGGCGAAGGCGATCTACGAGTCACCGCCTGACGAGGCGGCGGCGCCTCAGGTGTGCTGCTCAGCGCCCGGCATGGCCTTCGCCGCTCAACGCGGACACGGCCCAGCCGGTCATGGTCGGCGGCGCCCCAGCTGCTGCCGGGTTGCCAGGCACCGGTGACCACGAGGCAGGCAGAGTGTCCACGTGCCGTGGCTCAGCTCTACAACGCCTGTGGTGCGGCCCGCTCCTGGCCGTAGCCGGACCTGTCGTCCGGCAAGTCTGCTCGTGCGAACCCGCCTCGTGAGACGACACGACATTCGGGTGCCGCCCGGGTCCCGGCGAGCCCCCATCCAGGCACTCGGCCACGGTCGGTCGGGGGCACACCTGGATCCGGAGACACGCAGGTTCCCGGCCATCCACGGTCGCCGCCACCCCTCGACCGACGGCAGGGAGGAGTCAGTCAGGCTTATCAGGTGATCAGCGGAAGCGCGTTGAACACGTGGTCTTGCCAGAGGCGGCGGGAGGCTTCCTCCGGGTAGGTGGTGGTCACCGGCTTCGTGTCGAGGATGCGCGTCGGGCGGTGCTCGGTGTCGTAGGCGGGCCAGCCCGGATCGCCGGTGGCCGCGAAGGAGGTCCAGGCGGCGCGGACCAGACCCGAAAGGGCGTCTGCCTCGTCGAGGTGCGCGGGGCCGATCAGTTCTCCGCCGAGGCCGCCGAACGTACCGAACACGAGCGGGATGCACAGCGCGTGACAGGCGCCCAGGGCACCGCCGTTCGCCGGTGCGGCCCAGGTGAGTTCGTAGAGGTGTGCCCGGCCGCCACCCGCCACCTGGGCTTCCGCGAGGTGCAGCGAGGGCATGCGGAAGAGCCAGTCGGACTGGACGAGCTCGAAGAGGCGCTCCGCCGGAGCATCGGGGAAGGCGGTGCGGTAGGCGTGCCCGGGGTCCGCGCCCGGCCCGAACGTGTGCAGCGCTGCGGCCGCCAGTTCCTCGCCGACCTGGCCGAGGAGCCCGCCCAGTGCCATGAAGAGGCGGTACTCGTCGCGGGTGTGCCCGATGATCAGCTCGACCTCGCGTGCGGCGCCGTCGGCGAGTGCCTGCCACGGTGCGGTCGGCAGGACTTCTCCGTCGACCACGGGCGAGTAGGCCGTCAGCGTGTGCGCGACCGGTCCCCAGCGGTCCGCGTACTGACTCATCCGGGCGCCGAGGGCAGCCCCCACCCCAGGGAGTTTGTGCGGATCCACCGCCGAGAGGTCGCTCACCGTGGGCCGCAGTCCGAGTTCGCCCGCCAGAGCGGTGGTGATGTCGGTGGCCAGCTCGTCGGAGAAGAAGGTGCCGGGCACGCTCTGTGCGATGGCCCGCCGGAACAGGCCTCGCGCACTCGGCATCGCCAGCAGCGCGGCGACGGACCCGGCGCCGGCTGATTCGCCGAACACGGTGACCTGACCGGGGTCGCCACCGAAGGCGGTGATGTTCTCCCGCACCCATGTCAGGGCCGCGACCTGGTCGAGCAGTCCGCGGTTCGCCGGCGCCCCCTCGATGCGGGCGAATCCCTCCATGCCGACTCGGTGGTTGAAGGTCACCACGACGAGATTCCCGTCACGGGCGAGCCGGCTGGGATCGTAGGCGGGGTCGTCGACGGAACCGAACTTGTAGGCCCCGCCGTAGATCCACACCATCACGGGGAGCTTCGCCGCCGGGTCCGGATCCGGTGTCCAGACATTGACGGTGAGCCAGTCCTCTCCTCCGGGCGTGGGAGTGGGTATGGCAGGGCTCAACGGCTCCTGCGGTGGCGGGGGACCGAACGCGAACGTCTCGCGCGTGCCCTCCCATCGCCGCACCGGGCGCGGCGCGGCGAAACGCAAGCTCCCCACGGGGGGTTCGGCGAACGGGATGCCCCGGAAGACCGCGAGACCGTCCTCGTGGCGGCCGCGCACGACGCCCCCCACGGTGGCGACGTCGGGAATCGGTTCTCTGGTCACGACACTCCTCACTGAGCTCTACCGACCGCCATGCGGTCGCGGTACGAGAACCAGGCGTCGGCTGCTGGTTCTGCGGGGTCGCGGACGACTGGACGGACAGGCGGAAAGGCCGCGCATCATCCTCCGGACCGTGCGGTCCGAAACCGCGGAAGCCGCCTGTCCGCGACGGGCGGGCACCTCAGGCGAGCGAGGTCCACACGCTCTTGACCTCCGTGTACGCGTCGATGGCTCCCGTGCCCATCTCCCGGCCCCAGCCGCTCGCCTTGAACCCACCCCAGGGGGCGGAGGCGTCCACGGGGTTGGGCATGTTGATGAACACCGTGCCCGCGCGGATGGAGCCCGCCACGCGGTGCGCCGCGCCCACGTCGCGGGTCCATACGGCCGCCGCCAAGCCGTACTCGGTGTCGTTGGCGCGGGCGACGGCCTCGTCCTCGTCGTCGTACGGCAGGACGGACAGCACCGGGCCGAAGATCTCCTCGCGGGCGATGCGCATGTCGTCCCGTACACCCGTGAACACGGTCGGCTGGTAGAAGAAGCCCGGCAGGTCGTCGACGGGGGACCCGCCGGCGAGCAGTTGGGCGCCTTCCTCGACCCCGCTGCGCACGAGTGCGTGGACGTGGTCACGGTGTTCGCCGGTGACCAGGGGGCCGAGTTCGGTGTCGGGCGCGCTGCCCGGGCCGAGTCGCATCCCGCTGACGGCCTTGGCACAGCGTTCGGCGAACTCGTCGGCGAGGGAGCGGTGGACGAGGAACCGGGTGTAGGCGGCGCACACCTGGCCGCTGTTGAGGAGCGCGCCCTGAAGACAGCCCGTCACGGCCGCGTCCAGGTCGGCGCCGGGCAGTACGAGGCTCGGTGCCTTGCCGCCGAGTTCGAGCGAGACGCGCTTGAGGTTGCCTGCGGAAGCCCGGACGATCTCCCTGCCGATCTCGGTCGAACCGGTGAAGGAGACCTTGTCCACGCCGGGGTGCTCCACGAGAGCCCGGCCGGCCTCGGGACCACCGGTCAGCAGGTTGACGACGCCGTCCGGCACACCGGCCGTACGGCACAACTCGACGAGCCGCACGGTGGTCATCGGGGTCTGTTCCGCGGGTTTGACGATCACGGTGTTCCCGCAGGCGAGGGCCGGCGCGATCTTCCAACTCGCGATCATGAGCGGGAAGTTCCACGGGGTGATCAGCGCGCACACTCCCACCGGCTCGCGCTTGGTGTACTGCAGCACGCCGGGGATGGACAGGGGCGCCGTCTCGCCGTAGATCTTGGTGACCCAGCCGGCGTAGTGGCGGAAGTGCTCGGCAGCGGTGGCGACGCTGACCGCCATGGAGACGCCGAGCGGCTGGCCCTGGTCGACCGTCTCCAACTCGGCCAGTTCCTCGGCGTGTTCTTCGATGAGGTCGCCTATGCGCCACAGGATCCGGGCGCGGGCGGCCGGGGTGAGTCCCGCCCACTCCGGGTTCTCGAAGGCGGCGCGGGCGGCCCGTACGGCCGCGTCGGCGTCCGCGGTCCCCGCCAGGGACACCTGGGCGTGGGGTTGCCCCGTCGCCGGGTCCAGGGTCTCGAACTCCGCGCCGGAGGCCGCGGCCTGCCACTCGCCACCGATGAAAAGGGTATTGGTCACAGCTGTGCTCCCAGGATGAGGTCGGCGCAGCGCTCGCCGATCATGACGGCAGGTGCGTGGGTGTTGCCGGAGGTGACGGAGGGCATGACGGAGGCGTCTGCGACGCGCAGCCCGGCCACGCCGTGTACCCGCAGCTGCGGATCGACGACCGCCGTCCGGTCGATGCCCATACGGCAGGTGCCCACCTGGTGGTGATAGCTGAGGAGGGTCCGCTTGATGTACGCGGCGACCTCCGCGTCCGTACGCACGTACGGTCCGGGTGCGACCTCGCGGGCCCGCCAGTCGCCCAGCGACTTCTCCTCGCCGATCTCCCGCACCTGCTGCACGGCCCGCACCATGGCCGCGAGGTCCGACGGCTCGGAGAAATAGCCAGGGTCCAGGGCGGGAGCCTGGGTGGGGTCGGCCGAGCGCAGCCGCAGGCGGCCCCGGCTGAGCGGACGGATCGTCCCGGCGAGGACGGAGAAGCCGTGGCCCTCTTCCGGGATGTTCATGTCGGGCACCGGCACTGGTACGTGAGACATCAGCGGCTGCAGGTCCGGCACGGACAGCGCCGGGTCGGACTTGGCGAAGTAGTGGGCCTCCAGTTTGTTGGCCGTGCCCTGCGGCACCGGCCTGGCCGACTCCCACACCACCGGAGCCAGGGTGTGGTCGTGCAGGTTCGCGCCCACTCCCGGCAGATCCGCGGTCATCCCGATCCCGAGGGTCCGCAGCTCGTCCGCGGGCCCGATCCCGCTGAGCAGGAGCAGCTGGGCCGATCCGATGGTGCCGCCGGACAGGATCACGTCGCCTTCGCAGCGGATCTCCGTCGTACGGCCCTCGCGCAGCAGCTCGACGCCCTGAGCCCGGCCGCCGTCCACCAGGACTCGCGTGACCGCCGTGCCGGTCATCACTGTCAGCAGCGCACTGTCGAGCACCGGCTCCACGAAGGCGGTCCACGCGCTGACGCGCTTGCCGTCGCGGATGTTGCGGTGCAGCAGGTTCACGCCGAGCTGGTCCTGGCCGTTGCAGTCGTCGTTGTACGCGATCCCGTAGTCCTGGCAGGCCTCCATGAAGGCGGTGGTCACCGGGTTCGGGGAGTGGTTCCGGCTGACGGGCAGCGGGCCGCCGGCCCCGTGGTAATACGACGCGCCGTCCTCGAAGTCCTCCGAGCGTTTGAAGTACGGCAGCACCTCGTCGTACGACCAGCCCGCAGCTCCCTGGTAGGCCCAGCTGTCGTAGTCGGCCCGGTTGCCTCGGACGTAGATCATGCCGTTCAGGGCGCTGGAGCCGCCGAGGACCTTGCCGCGCGGCCAGAAGACCTGGGTTCCGGAGGCGTGCAGTTGGCGTTCGGTGGTGTACGCGTGGTCCTGCGGGGAGTTCCACAGCTCCCACAGGCGCCCGGGGTCGTGGATGGCCGGGTTGTCGTCCCGGTCGCCCACCTCGATCAGCAGGACGGTCCGGCCGGCGTCCACGAGTCTGCGGGTGAGGGCACAGCCGCCGGAGCCGGCGCCCACCACGATGTGGTCGTAAACGGTGTGTGTTGCTCGCATGACGGGAGGGTCACAGGCCAACGGGTCGCCCGCTTGTGCCGTCGTGCACGGGCTGTTGCGGAGGCGGGCACAAACGGCTGTGTACGGGCGGACGCACCGGCCCTGTGGCCGGGCGCACGTTGCCCGTGCAGGCCTTGGGGGGCGACCTGGCAGCTTCGGTGGGCGGCCGGGCCGGACCGCGCGGGTGAACGGCTGGTCCGAGGCAGCACGCGACGGGCCAGGACCACCGAGGTGGTCCTGGCCCGTCGCGGGAGTCGCAGACAGGGGGCGAGTCAGGACACGGCGGCTTCGCTTGTGGTTCGCTCCGCAGCGTCGGCGCGAACCGCCGCCGCGTCCTTCCTGCGCAGGACGGCGGGAGCCGTCTCCTTCAGACCGAGCGCGAGCAGGACGACCAGCCCGGCACCCGCCGCCGAGATGTACATGGCCGTCTGAAGCCCCCAGTTGTCCGAGGCCCACCCGGCGATCACCGGAGCGAGGAAACCGCCGGCGAGCTCACCGATGCCCATCACCAGGCCCAGGGCGGTCGCCAGCGCGCCGCGGGGGACGGTCTCCGCGGGGATGGTCGCCATGAACAGGGTGAAGCAGCCGAGACCCGTGTACGTGAGCACGACCACCGCGCCGAGCACCACGGGGCTGCTCACATACACCACGGCCAGGGGGCAGAGCGCGGCCATCACCGTGAAGACGATCAGCGTGTTCTTGCGGCCGAACCGGTCCGAGACCCCCGGTGTGACGAAGCCCCACACGACCCACGCCACCCCGAGGCAGGTCACGACGCCGCTCATCGTCGCGGGTGAGAAGCCCTTGACCGAGGTCATGTAGACCGGCGCGAACGTGATGATGACGAAGAACCAGGTCATGTACGCGCAGGCGATCAGCACGCAGAGGATGATGTTGCGCTGCCGGAGGATGCTTCCGATGCTCGGCTTGGCCGCGGCATCCACGGGTTCCGCCACGGGTTCCGTCATCACAGGGCCACCCGGCGGTTCCTCGCGTACCGACCGCCAGATCCACAGGGCGAGCAGCAGGCCCGGGACGATGGTGATGCCGAACGCCAGTCGCCAGGTGTACTGCGTGGCGATCCACACCACCACGAGCGGGCAGAGGATGCCGCCCAGCAGTCCGGCCGAGGACCCCTGCAGCAGGCCCATGTTCAGCCCTCGCCGGTGTTCCTGTGACGCTTCCACCATCAGGGACTGCGACGCCGGCAGTACGGCGCCTTCCGCCAGCCCCATCAGTGCCCTGGCTCCCAGGAGCGCGGCGAATCCGGTGACCAGCCCGCTCGACGCCGAGAGGCAGGAGAAGAGCACCACCGCGATGATGATCACGGGCTTGCGACGGCCGAGCCGGTCGGACAGGCGTCCGGAGATCATTCCGGACAGGGCCCAGGTCAGCGCGAGGACTCCGGCGAGCGTGCCCAGGGCGGTGTTCGAGAGGGGGACGTCCTTGCTGATGAAGGGGACGAGGAAGAAGAGTGCCTGCCGGTCGAAGAAGACGAGGCCGAAGCCCAGGAAAAGGATGACGAGCAGCTTGTTCTCGTAGCGGCGGGCGTCGGGGCCGGCGCCGCTGAGCGGAGGGGACGCGGCGGATCGCTTTCTCAGCATGAGTGCCTCATTCGTCGGATGAGCGGGAGCCGGAGAGGCAGGAAGGGAGAGTGCCGTGGGGAGAAGAGACAGGGCGGGGCTGTCGATCAGCGCGGTGACGCTCTTCGGCCCTGGGGGAAGTCGGGACGTCAGCCCGTTCCTGTGTCTGTGGATGTTCCTGCGTAAGCCGCTCACTGGCGCCCGCAAGGCGGGCCCGTGAGGAGTGTGCGGCTCTCTCTCACGACCGGAGGGTGCACCTCGGGGACCCGCTCCGGCTTGCGTGATGGTGCACCGGCCCTTGCTGGGGCGGGCACGATCGGCAGATCCGGCCGCGTTCGGGACGTATGACGACAGGCAGCAAAAGAGCAGCGAGGCAAGACGCCGGAGAGCCCTGGCAGCGCGGACACCAGGGCTTTTCGGCAACGCGGTGCGCTGCGGTGCCAGGCCGCCGCGCGACCGGCCCGGGCATGATCCAAAGCCCCCTAAGCGCCCAGCGCCGTGCGCCCGGCTCCGCGTGCCTCCGACGGGCTCATGCCGTAGGCGCTCTTGAAGGCGTGGCTGAAGTGGGCGGGATCGGGAAAGCCCCAGCGGCTTCCGACGGTGGCGACGGGCATATGGGCGAGCGCGGGGTCCGCGAGGTCGCGCAGGCACTCGGCGAGGCGACGCTCCCGGAGCCAGCCCGAGACCGTGTATCCCCGCTCGGCCAGCAGCTTGTAGAGGAAGCGCCGCGAGATGTGGTGGGCGGCCGCGATGCGGTCGGGGCCGAGCCCCGGGTCGGAGAGCCGCTGCTCCATGTACGTGAGGATCCGCCGGGCCAGCAGCTCCCGCCCGTCGTCCTGCTGCGTCACGTGCACGGCGCACCGGTCCGAGAGCATCGCGCCGACCAGGTCGACCACGCTGTCCGCGAGCCGCTGCGTGCCGAGAGCGTCCAGTTGCCGCACCTGCCCGGCCAGTCCGCGCAGGAACGGATGCACCACGGGCCCCAGTCCGTCGCTGCACGACACGGTGGTGGCGATCATGCGGGTCAGGTCGCGCTCGGGCAGCCGGAGCATGACCCGCGGGAACATCAGCACGAGGGTGCGGTACGGCTGGTCGAAGTCGAGTGTGTACGGGTGCCGGGTGTCGTAGATGGCCAGCTCGCCCGGCTTGAGCAGGGCCTGGCGGTCCGCCTGGGTCAGCATGCACTGCCCGGCCAGCTGAAGACCCACCTTGACGAAATCGGCCGGGTCGGAGGTGATGTGCCTACGGGTGTGGGCGACGCCGTGCGGGTCCGCGGCCACGACAGACACCTGCACCGCGCCGAGCTGGGCGGTGTGCAGGGAGGCACGGAAGTCGGGAACCTCGCGCGGCAGCGCTTCCAGCGGCACGAAACTCTGGCCGACCACTTCTCGCCAGAACTCGAAGCGTCCTGCGGAGGTGTCGTCCGACGGGGTCGTCATCGAGGGCATGGGTCTCCTCTGCGGGCCCTTCGGCAAGCCGGCAGGTAGGCGTGCCGCCGGATACTAACTGTCGTATCCGCTTTTTACAAAGTGCGATGAATGGGGTGTATGAGAAGATCCCGAGTCCGTCGAGGGCGCGGCGAGGGGTCCCGAAGGGCGCGAAGCACCTACGGGTCCCCCCACCGCCGGGAGCATCAGCCGAGGCCGTCCGCACCCACCTGAACCGCGGACTCGTCGAGGACGGTGTCGGTCACGGGCTGCGGGCGTCCGTCCAGGTCGAGGACGGGGACGGCCTCCTTGTACCAGGACTCGATGACGGCGTTGCCCCAGAAGTCGCGGCGGCGGTCGTCGCGCACGTTCCAGCGGTACGTCTCGTGGTCCGGGTCACCGGTGTAGTAGTCCGAGGTGTAGATCTCCACGCGGTGGCCGTCGGGGTCGCGCAGGTAGAGGTAGAAGGCGTTGGAGACGCCGTGCCGGCCGGGGCCGCGTTCGATGTGGTGCTCTTTGTGCAGTGAGCCGAAGATGTCGGCCGCGCGCAGTACCTGGTGGGACTCGTGGGTGGCCACCCCGACGTGGTGCAGGCGCGGCCCGGCGCCGCCGGTGAAGGCGACGTCGTGGACGGTCTGTTTGCGGTACATCCAGGCCGCGTACAGCTCGTGCTCGTCACCCTCGATTGTTTCCGAGCAGCCGAAGCCGAGGGACTGGTAGTGGGCGTAGGCGGCCGGGATGTCGGGGGTGCAGATGTTGAAGTGGTCCAGGCGGGCGATCTCGGCGCCGTGGCGGATGTCGTAGCGCTGGATGAGGCGCCCGGCGCGCTCGATCTCGTGGAAGAACTCGACGGGGAAGCCGAGCGGGTCGATGACGCGGACCGCGTCGCCGACACCGTGCGTTCCCTCGCCCTTCTTCAACCGCTTGACCGGGCAGCCGAGTCCGACGAAGAACTTCTCCGCCTTGTCGACGTCCTCTGGGGTGCGGACGCGATAGGAGATGTGGTCGAGGGCCGCCAGATCGCCCTTGCGGAGCACGAGCGAGTGGTGGGTGAGTTCGTCCGTGCCGCGCAGGTACAGCGACCGGGCGTCCTCGTACTGGATGTGGAAGCCGAGCATGTCGACCCAGAACCAGCGGGCGGCACCGAGGTCGGTGACGGCGAGCTGGGCGTAGGCGGACCGGACGACGTCGGGGGCGTTCGAGGCGGTCATGAGGTGGCTCCGAAGCGGGGGGTGTGCACCTCGGCGAGGGCGACGTGGACGATCTTCGATTCGGTGTAGAAGTCGATGGAGTGTGCGCCGCCCTCGCGGCCGACGCCGGACGCCTTGACCCCGCCGAAGGGAGTGCGCAGGTCGCGGACGTTGTGGGAGTTGATCCAGACCATGCCGGATTCGACGGCGTGCGCGATGCGGTGGCCGCGCTTGATGTCCGAGGTCCAGACGTAGGCGGCCAGACCGAACTGCGTGGCGTTCGCGAGCTCCACGGCCGCGGTCTCGTCGTCGAAGGGAGCGACGGCCACGACCGGGCCGAAGATCTCCTCCTGGAAGATCCGGGCGTCGCGTTCGACGTCGGCGAAGACGGTGGGCTGGAGGTAGTTGCCCTCCGCGAGGTGCTCGGGGCGGCTGCCGCCGGCGACCAGACGGCCCTCCTTCCTGCCGATCTCCACGTAGTTCAGGACGCGCTCGTAGTGTTCGGGATGCACCAGCGCGCCCACCTCGGTGGCCGGGTCGGAAGGCAGCCCGACGCGTACGTTCGCGGCCCGCTCCCCCAGTCGCCGGGTGAACTCCTCGTACAGCGGGCGCTCGACGAGTACGCGTGAACCTGCCGTGCAGCGCTCGCCGTTGAGGGAGAACACCCCGAACACGACCGAGTCGAGGGCGGCTTCGAGGTCGGCGTCGGCGAAGACGATGACCGGGGACTTGCCGCCCAGCTCCATCGACACCGTCTTCAGGTGCTCGGCGGAGGACCGGATGATGTGCCGGCCCGTGTCGGAGGAGCCTGTGAAGGAGATCAGCGGCACGTCCGGGTGGTCGACGAGGGCCTGGCCGGCCTCCTCGCCGATGCCGTGGACGATGTTCACCACCCCGGCGGGCACGCCTGCCTCTTCGAAGATCTCCGGCCACAGCGACGCGGACAGCGGGGTCCACTCGGCCGGCTTGAGGATCAGCGTGCAGCCGGACGCCAGGGCCGGGGCCAGCTTCCAGCTCTCCAGCATGAACGGGGTGTTCCAGGGAGTGATCAGCCCGGCGACTCCCACCGGGGTGCGCACCACATAGCTGAACTGGTCGTCGCCCTGCCGGAACGCCTCCTCGCCGAGGGCCACGACGACATCCGCGAAGTAGCGGAAGTTCTCGGCGGCGCGCCGGGCCTGGCCGCGGGCCTGTGTGATCGGCAGCCCGGAGTCGTACGACTCGAAGGCGGCGAGCCGGTCATGACGGGCCTCGACGGCGTCGGCGATCCGGTACAGGACACTCGCGCGCGCCCGGTTGGACAGCCCGGACCACTCCGGGAACGCCACCCGGGCGGCCGTCACCGCCCGGTCCACGTCGGCCGCGGAGCCACGCGCGGCCTGTGCGTACGGAGTGTTGGACACCGGATCGGCCACCGGGAACGTCCGCCCGTCGACGCTGTCGAGGAGTTCTCCGCCGATCCAGTGCGGGATCACGGCGGGAAGGTGCTCAGGAGTGGTGCTCACTGCGCGGCTCCGATCTGCTGGGTGAGGTCTCCGCCCTCGGCGAGCAGCGCGCGGATCTTCGACAGGCCCGCGTCGGTGGGAGAGGTGAGCGGCGGGCGGACATGGGGCGACGCGATACGTCCCTGCTGGTGCAGCACCCACTTCGCCGGCGCCGGGTTCGTCTCGACGAACAGGAGATCGACGAGCGGATGCAGGCGGTAGTGGATATCGCGGGCACCCTCGAAGTCGCCCGCCTCCCACAGCTCGTACATCCGGGCCACCGCGCCGGGCGCGAGATTGGCGACGGCCGAGACGAACCCGGCACCGCCGAGCGCGAGCAGCGGCAGACACAGCAGCTCGATGCCCGACCACACCAGCAGTGAGCGCCCGCAGGCGTGCAGCACGCGCGAGAAGTGCTCGAAGTCCTTGGTGGTCTCCTTGACGCCCACGAAGTTCTCGAAGTCGGTGAACAGCCGCTTCACCGTCTCGGGCGCGATGTCGACGGCCGTGCGCGAGGGCACGTTGTAGGCGACGATCGGCAGGTCCGGGAACTCCCGGGCGACGGTCGCGTACCACTGGTACAGCCCCTCCTGCGTGGGGCGCGCATAGTACGGCGTGATGACCAGCGCCGCGTCCGCACCCAACTCCTGTGCAGCAGCGGTGAGTTCGAGGGTTTCGTCGAGCTTGTGGGATCCGGTCCCGGGCAGGAACGGGACGCGGTCGCCGATCTCCTCGACCGCCGTCCGCATCCCCGCGATCCGCTCGCTGACGCTCTGCGCGCTGGGCTCGCCGGTGGAGCCGCCCAGCGATATGCCGTGCGAACCGGACTCCAGCTGGAAGCGGATCAGCGCGCGCAGGCTGTCGTGGTCGACGGCTCCGTCCGCGGTGAAGGGGGTGATGGCGGGAGCGATGGATCCGCGGATGGCGGACGGGTCGCTGCGGAACTTCATGTGGGCTCTCCTTGCGTGCTGTGCTGCTTGCGCCACCGCTCGTACATCTCGTGCCAGTCGGGACCGAGGGGATACAGGCCGTCGATGTCGTGCCCGGCGCGCACCTGCTCGGTGATGAAGCGCTCCCGCTGTTCCTGCTCCCGGCAGTCGGTGATCAGGTCCTCGGCCAGCTCGGGCGGTACGACGACCACGCCGTCCGCGTCTCCCACCAGCAGGTCGCCGGGCTGCACGAGGGCTCCGCCGCAGGCGATGGGCACCCCGGTGTCCCACGGCACATGGCGGCGGCCGAGGACGGAGGGGTGGGCTCCGCCGTGGTAGACGGGCAGCCCCAGTTCGGTGACGGCGGCGCTGTCGCGCAGGCCTCCGTCGGTGACCACCCCGGCCGCGCCGCGCTGCTGGGCGCGCAGGGCGAGGATGTCGCCGATCGTGCCGGCGGAGGTGTCCCGGCGGGCGTCCATGACCAGCACATGGCCGGGTCGCAGCTGCTCGATGGCCCGCTTCTGAGCGTTCATGCCGTTGCCGTACCGCTTGAACAGGTCCTCACGCAGCGGCAGATAGCGCAGCGTGTGGGCGACGCCGACCATCTTCGTGTCCGGCCGGGTGGGACGTACCCCGTCGATGGACATGTGCGGCAGTCCGCGCCCCCGCAACTGTGCGCTGAGTGTGGCGACCGCGACCGAACGCAGTCCGTCCTCGATGCGTTCGTCGAGCAGTGGCTCGGGTGTGTACGCGGCTCCGTGGGCGGCCTCGCGTTCCGCCGCGTCCGTCCTCGGCATCGCCCCGTACGTCTCCAGGACGGGCCCGGAGGCGATGGGGTTGCGCAGCCGCCCGGTGGACTGCCCGCTGCCGGTGACCTCGACCTCCACCGTGTCGCCGGGGGAGACGACGGACGCGCCGGCCGGAGTGCCCGTCAGGATGACGTCCCCGGGCTCCAGCGTGACCAGTCTCGACAGGTCGGCGACGAGCTGTCCGAAGGGGAAGAGGAGCGTGTCGGTGGTGTCGTCCTGCACGAGTTCGCCGTTGACCCAGGTACGCAACCGGAGTGCGGACGGGTCGAGTTGGCGCGCGTCCAGCAGCCGCGGCCCGATCGGCGTGAAGCCGTCGGCGCCCTTGGAGCGGAGGTTGGAGCCGCGGTCGGCGTACCGCAGGTCGTAGACCCCGGCGTCGTTCGCGGCGGTCACCCACCGCACGTGGGACCAGCCGTCCTCCGGCCGCACCCGCTGGGCCCGGCTGCCGATGACCAGGGCGATCTCGCCTTCGAACCCGAGGAGTTCACACCCGTCCGGGCGGACGATGGCCTCCTTGGTGCCTGCCAGCGACGAGGGGGGCTTGAGGAAGTAGGAGGGCTGGGCCGGGATCCGGCCGCGCTCCTTGGCCCGGCTGGGGTAGTTGAGATGGACAGCGATGATCTTCGACGGGGGGTTCCCCAGGGGGTGCGTCATCGGGAGCGCTCCAGGCTGTGCTGGTCCAAGAAGTTCTGGACCTTCGCCTTGTACGGCTCGCGGTCGTACGACTTCACGTACGCGCCGGCCATGCGGACGGGGTCACCGAAGAAGTAGTACTCGTACAGCGCCTGGCGACTGGAGAACGCGGAGATGCAGGTGTCCCAGACCAGCCGGAACAGCTTCACCCGCTCGGCGCCGGTGAGGGTGGCAGACTGGAGGTAGGCCTCGATGTCGGCGGCCGCCGGGCCGTTGATGTCGAGTTCGGTCGGGGTGGCCATCAGGCCGGAGGCGCCGAGCTTGCGCAGGATCTGCGGGAAGCGCTGGTAGAGCTTGGGGTAGAGGTTGCGGGCGGCGTTGAGGGGGGCCCAGGCCGGGGTCAGCACCCCGTACTCGTTGACCTCGGCGTCGGCTTCCGCCGCGCGCAGGAAGGCGCGCAGCGTCTCCAGGGTGGTGATGATCTCGGCGATGTCCTCCTGGACGTGCTGGAACTGCTCGATGCCGATGGCCTCCGTGAGCAGGGTCACCAGTCCGAGGATGTACTCGGTCTTGGCGGTGGTGCGGGTGACTACCTGGTGGGTCATGTGCACCACGGAGGCGGTCTGGGAGTAGAAGCCGTTGCACAGCTCGGCGTCACCGAGCGCGAAGCAGCGCTCGAAGGGAACGTGCACGTCGTCGAAGACGACCACACAGTCCGATTCCTCGAAGCGGGAGGCGAGGGGGTGGTCGTGGCGCGGGCGGTCGTAGTCGAGGGGCTCGCGGGCGATGTAGCGCAGGCCGGGGGTGTCGTTGGGGATGGCGAAGGCGTACGAGTACGGCTTGTCCTCGGGCGTGCCACGCAGCACCGTGGACGGGAAGACGAGCATCTCGTCGGCGAAGGGGGCGATGGTCGCGAGCATCCGCGCCCCGCGGATCACCACGCCGTTGTCGTCCTCCTTCACGATGCGGGCCGCGAGCTTGCCGCCCGCCTGCTGGGTGCCGGCCACCGCCCGGTTGACCTGCGGCGGGATCAGCGTGTGCGTGCACAGCAGATCCTCTTCACGGGCCTTCTCGTAGTAGCGGCGGATGTTCTCGCCGAAGGCGGGGTTGGCCTGGGCGAACCAGTCGGCGGCCGAGGCGAGCGCCATCAGGGAGCTGTTCATGTAGTCGCCGGTGCGGCCGAGCATGCCGTTGCTGTGGTCGGCCCACACCTTGAACGCCTTACGGCGCTTGACGAGATCGTCGGGTGTGCGCGGAGTGAGGAAGGACGTGCCGACCGGCTCACCGGAGGTGGGTGAGGTGTAGGTGAGGGTGTCCTTGTGTTCGTCGCTGTGCTGGAGGTCGTACAGCTCGGCGTAGGTCTGCACCACGTTGCGGAAGGCGGGGTGTTCCTGGATTCCTCCGGTGAGCGTCTCGCCCTGGATGTGCACGGTGGGGCGGGACTGGGAGAGGCGCTCGAGGAATTCCTTGCCGGTGCGTGCGGCCATGGTGGTTCTCCTGGGGAGTGCGGTGGGGTTCGAGAGGGGGGTGGGCCGGGCGGAAAGCTTCAGAAGAGGTGCTCGATGCCGTCGGCCGACTCGGTCGTGGACGCGAAACGGCTCCAGGCGTAGGTCAGGGCGTCGCCGTCGCGGTGGCCGAGGTCGGTGACGCGGCCGAGGACCAGGGTGTGATCGCCGCCGTCGTACGTACGCCAGGGCTCGCACTCCACCCAGGCGAGCGGGTCGGCCAGCCGGGGGACGCGCGCGCCCTCCGCCCAGCGGGGCTCCGCGGTGCTCGGGGCCCCGGCGAACAGCCGGGCCAGCTGCTCCTGTTCGGCACCGAGGATGTTCACGCAGAAGGGCCCGTCGGCCAGCTGGTCGTGGCAGCGGGCCCGGCGGGCGACGCTGACCAGGACCAGCGGCGGTTCGGCGGACACGGACGTGAAGGAGTTCATGGTGGCGCCCCGCGGACCGCTGTCGGTCGCGTACGACACCACCGTGACGCCGGTGGCGAAACGGGACATGCAGGCACGCAGCGCGCCGGGACTGGGGGGAGCGAGTGCTTCGGGCATACGAGGTTCCTTCGGATCGATCGCCCGCCGGAACCGTCCCCGTCTGCGGAGAGGGAGGAACGGCCGGGGCTACCCGGCCGCGCATCGGGACGCACGGCCGGGAGGAGACCTGCCCCCTGACAGGCCCAGGGGACAAAGCAGAACAACTACTGCTCAGGGCATGTAATCAATGCTTTGATTAATTGGGGACCGTACCCCCGTCGGCATCTCGGGGGAAGCCCTCGGGCGAAGGTTTTTCACGCTCCGGAAACATGGACGGGGTGCACACGCGTGCCCGCTTCCCGAGTGCAGTCCGTGCTGCCGCCCGACCTAGACTCCGACTGTGACCCAGGAACCGGAACCGCTGGACGCCGACCACCTGCACTTCTGGTCGTTCATCGACCACGCCATCGACCGGGCCTCGCGGGAACTCCCCGGCATCGACCCACTCGCCATGCGGCTGGTGCTCACCCTCCACCGCGCGGCCAACATGCTCGTCTACGACCTCGAATCGGCCGTACACCGGCCTCGCGGCTGGTCATGGCCCGGCTTCCGAGTGCTGTTCGCCATCTGGCTGTCGGGCCCGGTCGAGGCGAAGAAGGTCGCGGAGCTGTCCGGCATGAGCCGAGCTGCCGTATCGGCGCTGGTGAACACGCTGGAACGGGACGGCCTGGTGAGCAAGGAGCGCGCCTCCTATGACGGGCGCGCGGTCCAGCTCGGCCTCACCGAGGCCGGTCTGCATGCGATCACCACTGCCTTCCAGGCGCACAACGCACGTGAACAGAAGTGGGCGGGCGCCCTCAGTGAGGACGAGCAGCGGACCCTCATCGAGTTGCTCGGCAAGCTGACCGCGCACTCCGCGCACTTCGACGTCCGGCATCGGACCTGAGGGCTTTCCCCGGGGCAAAGAGCCGATGGCGGGCGTCCTACCTGGCGGACGGCGACTGCTTCGCCGCCCAGGCCGCCTGCCCGAGCCGACCGAACTCAGCGCTGGGCGTCAGCGGGCCCGCCCGGTCGCAGCCGGTCAGCCGATCAGACGCAGCCCGTCCTCGAAGTCGACGCGCGCGAGGTCGGCGCGCGAGAGGATACCGAGCTTGGGGAACACGTTGGCCAGGTGATGCCCAACCGTACGAGGGCTGATCAGCAGCTGTGCCGCGATCTCCTTGTTGGTGAGCCCCTGCGCGGCCAACCGTGCGACTCTCGACTCCTGCGGCGTGAGGACAGCTGCGGTGTCCCGGGCCGGTGCGGAGTCGCGGCGCGGTTGCTGCCCCGTCAGCTCCTGTTCCGCCCGGGTGCGGGCAAGCAGCGGCGCCGCGTCCAGTCGCCGGAAGGTCTCCGCGGCTTCGGCCAGCTGTGTCCGGGCGTCGGTACGGCGGCGGGCACGCCGCAGCCACTCGCCGTACAGCAGGCGCGTCCGGGCATAGTTGAAGGGCCGCGACCGAGCTCCGGGAACATCCAGCGCGAGCCGGAACTGCTTCTCCGCATCCGCCCCCGACGCCAACAGGGCATGAACCAGATGCGTCGCGGAGAGCGCCCACGCCGCCCCCGTCCGTTCGGCCCACCGCCGCAGCAGCCACGCCTGATCCTCGGCCGTCGCCCGCTGTCCTGCCTGGAGGGCGGCCTCGGCGGTGTCCGCCGCGGCGAGCAGCGCGATGGTGGGATGCGCCGCGTGGTGCCCGTGCTCGCCCAGCCGGACCAGGCGGTCCAGCGCCTCCTCGACCCGCCCGGCGAAGAGCGCCGACAAGCCGAGGTTCCACTGCGCGCCGGCGACCAAGGCGCGCATCCCACGCGGCACCCATACCTCGATGGTCCGGGCGGCAAAGTTTGCGACGGTCTGCTCATCGCCTCGCGCGGCTGCCAGCCATCCGAGACTGGCGCGGCACTGCTCCGCCAAGAGGTCGTCGCCGGTCCCCTCAGCCACTTGGAGCCCCTCGAGGGCGTTCGCCGTGGCCGAGGTCCAGGAGCCTTGCGCGATGTCCAGCGTCACGGTCTGGGCCAGCGTCTGGGTCAGGGCGGTGACCTGTTCCGTGTGCCGCAGCGTGTCGGTCTCGCGGCGGAGCGCCTCCTGCAGGGCGGACTCGATGCCCCAGGCCACCGCCAGCGGTGCCGGTGGCATCAGGAGCCAGGATCTGCCACTGAGCCGGGTGAGGATTTCAGCGATGGGGGCCACGACCTGGTCGCGGTCATCGGCGCCGCCGTCCCGCTCCTCCGTCCACCATCGTCGCAGGAACGGCAGCAGATCGGCGTTCGGGAAGTCCCCTGGCGGGAGCCGCCGCGCGAGCCGCTGAAGCGCCTCGCGCTGAAGTCCGCTGTGACCAGTCGCCCACGCCGCCCGCAGCGCCATACTGCCGAGCCTGAACGCCTTCCCGGGATCGGCCACTTGCTCCATGTCCCGGGTCAGCTGACGGCAGGCGGTTTCCGGATCGCCGTGCGCGAACTCGATCAGCCCGCGCAACCCCTCACTGAGATTCGCGACCGTGGATGCGGAGGAGAACCCTTCGGCCTGCTCCAGCATTCCCCGCGCCACATCGACGTGACCGGCCTCCCAGGCCGCCCTGGCTCCGTGGGCCAGCCGTCTGGCCGCGTCGTCCATCGAGGGGGACAGCTTCGCCGCACGCCGCAAGGCACGGGCAGCCGTGGCACAGCCACCGTGCGCCCAGGACCGGTGGGCCGACTCTTCCAGCAGCCGGGCCACCTCCTCGTCGGGTCGGCCCACGGCTTCCGAGGCCGCGGCGAGATGCCAGGGGCGCAGCTCGTCGGCGTTCTCACCGGTCAGTACGGAGGCGAGCGCCTGATGAACGGCCTGGCGGTTGGTGGGCGGCGCCTCCTCGTAGACCACGGCCTGCATCAGCGGGTGGCGGAAACAGATCCGCCCGTCCGAGCGCCTGGTGAGCAGACCCGAGTGCAGCGCCTCGTCCCACGCGACCGCGTCAAGTCCGAGCAGAACACCGGCCTGCCACACGGTGTTGTGATCACTGCGGTCATCAGCGGCGGCGAGAAGGAGGGCGGTGCGGGCAGGAGCGGACAACCTCTCGATCCGGGCGCGGAAGGCACGGCGCAGGCGGGGCCCGACGGCGATCCGCTCGTCGGCAAGAGGGTGGGTCGAGAGGTCTCCGGCCGCGTCCGACGTGGTCAGTTCCTGGAGTGCGAGGGGATTTCCGGCCGCCGCGCGGACCGTGCGGCGGATCACTGACTCGTCCGCGTGCGGAGCGACGGCACGGGCGAGAAGCCGTGCGTTGTTGTCGTCCAGCTCCCGGACCTCCATGGCCGCCAGGTTCTCCCAGGGGCCGTCGACGGGGTCGTCGTGTCCGGTGAGGAGCACGACCACGGGCTCGTTGCGCAGTCGGCGCGCGACGAAGGCCAGGCACCGTGCGGAGGCCTCGTCGAGCCATTGGGCGTCGTCGGCGATGACGAGCACCGGTCGTTCCTTGGCCACCTCGCCGACGAGCGTCAGTACGGCCACGCCGATCAAAAACCGGTCCACCACGTCGCCGCTCATCCCGAGCGCCCCGCTCAGGGCCTTGGCCTGCGGCTGCGGGAGCGTACTGATCCGCTCCGTCACCGGCCACAGCAGTTCGTGCAGCGCAGCGAACGCCAGCCCCGACTCAAGACGAGTACCACGGCATCTCAGGACGGTGAAGTCCGCGGCGGCCGACTCGGCCGCGTATTCGAGCAGTGCGGTCTTACCGATGCCGGGTTCACCCCACAGCATCATGACCGCTCCGGATCCCTGACGGGCACCATCAAGGACCCGATCAAGGGCTGCCTGCTCCTGGCGCCGTCCGTACAGGTCCATTTGCTGGAAAGCCTAAAGGGCTGCAGGCGCCCGGAGCCACTCCGGCAACCCGAGTTCAACCACAGCAGGCCATGTCTTGACGGACACGATGACGGACACGGTGACGGATTCGCTTCCCTCGCTTCCTCCGTAGCGTCGGGCGTGATCCATTCACTCGCGCCCCACCGCAGGAGAAAGACATGGCGACGGCGATCCTGGGTCGGGAGCGTCGGCAGGACAGTGACTCCGCTCGTTGTGCCGGATGCCGCGTCGCCGCGGCGGCCACCGACCCGAAAACCGAGGCCGCGCTACACCGCCGTCCCAACCCGCGGCCGCGTCAGCACGTTACGCCTCGATGCCGCGCCAGGCCCTCGGTCAGGCAGCGCCGCGCACCCGGCCGGAAGAAGCACGACATGACCACGCGCCTGCCAGACGTGGTTCTGGGCGTCGCCCCTGCCCGTTCAGGGCGCCCCGACGAACACGCACCCCTGACGAACCGCCAGGATCACCCTTGGAGCGAACGATGACGCAACCCAGCACGATCAGCGTGGAGCGGCTGACACCAGGAATCCGCAAGATCACATTCTCGAATCCACCGGTGAATCTCATCGTCGGGGAGACCGTGTCCCGACTGGTTGAGGTCGTCACGGAGCTGAGCGAGGACCCGCAGGTACACGTAGCCGTCTTCACCAGCAGTACACCCGGCTACTTCTTCAACCACTTCGATCTCGACCGGGTTGCCGACTTCATGCCGTCCGACCCGGAGGCGACGCCGCCGTGGATCGATCTCGTGATACGGCTGTCCACAGCTCCGTTCATCAGCATCGCGTCCATCCGCGGACGGACCAGGGGCGGCGGGGACGAACTGGCCCTGGCCTGCGATCTGCGCTACGCCAGCCGCGAGCACGCGGTGTTCGGCCAGCCCGAGGTCGGCGGCGGGATCCTTCCCGGCGGCGGGGGCACAGAACGTTTGCCCCGACTCATCGGACGGGACCGGGCACTCGAAGCCATCCTCAGCAGCAATGACTACGACGCCGACACCGCAGAGCACTACGGATGGGTGACCCGCACTGTCGCCGACGCCGAGCTGGACGGCTTCGTGGACGGTGTGGCAACCCGGCTGGCTTCCTTCGACAAGGCGGCGCTGGCAGCCGCCAAGGCTCAGGTCAACCGGGCGACGCTCCCGCCCGATGCCGACCTGCGAGCGGCCTACACCCAATTCCTGAGCTCCCTGACCTGGCCAGGGGTCCAGGCATTCCTCCCTCAGTTCGAGAAGTTCGCTGCCGAAAAGGGTCTCGAAGAGCTGGAACTCCGCTTGGGCGACTACCTCGGCATCGCGCGTCAGGAGAGCCAGTGAACACCGAGTGCGAAGACCCGTTCGCGACCAGCGAGTGACTCCTCCCCGATCACCTCCAGCCCGTGATCACAACGACCTCCGGGCATGTCCTCTTCGCGGTGTAGCCGATCAGCCGTCCGTCGCCTTGGTGGTGTCGGGGAGCACGGGAGTGCTGTCGGAACTCTCGTCGGCGTGTATTTCGTCCATGCCGCCTTCGGGCAGGCAGCGGCAGCGGAAGGCGATCCATACGGTCGTGCTCCGCGTGCTGCCGGTTGCGGCTCGACGTGCTTGGCCACCCGGATTCCCTCGACGACTCGGCCGCCGGCGTCGTCTCCGTGACCGATACGGTGACAGATCCGCTTGCAGCTTGGTGTCCGTAACGTCGGACGCGGTCAGCGCACTCGCGCGCACCGCGGGAGACGGCAGGGCGACCGCGATCATCGGAACCGGAAGCAAGGACAGGATGTGGGCGGATCCGGTGGTGGTGCATGGCTCAAAGGCACCCGTGCATCAGCATTACTTGCATCCGCGACCGGTCCATGGCCTTCGTGAACGAGCAGGCGTCGACCTTCGATCAGCGCTGAGCCCGCCGCGAGCACGGAGCGTTCGGTCAGCCCGGTGGCCACTCTTGTGAGCCCGTTTCCTGCCGCTTCTTCTCTCCTCCCAAAACCTCTGACCGCTACGAAACGGAGCCCTCGCATGAGTCGGCCCAGCACGTCCGGCGGCGCCGGCACCATCGCCATGCAGCCGACGAAGCATCTCGGTGCGAGCCTGGCCACGACCGCGAGCGCGACGAAGACCGACCTGGTGAACAACCTCGGCGCGGACGTCGTCATCGACACGGTCGGGGGCGAAATCCCTCGACAAGTCACTGCGGGTGCTGCTGCGGGCGGGACCGTCCTCAGCATCACCGGGCCACCCGACCCCGGCTTCGCCCGGGAGGTCGGTGCCCATCCCGTCGTCCGGCTGACCGTGGCCGCCCTGAGCCACCGACGTGCCCGACGACACCAGGTGACGTACTCGCAACCTGTTCATGAAGGCCAGGGGCGACCAGCTCCGCGCAGACCTGTGAAGCCATGACACATCTCGAGCAGGGACGCGGCAAGGCCGACGAGATCGGCATGCGCGTGACATGAGCGCGCCCGACCTGCCCCCTCGGTCGCCCGGTCGGCACACCGAGCGCCGAAGACCATCGACCACAGCCAACCCACCGGAGGACCACATGGACACGTCGCGAAGTAGCTCGCAGCCCGCAGGACACATTGCCGTGGAGGGCCAGTCAGGGGTGCTTGTCGCTCGTATCGACGGAGGCCCGCATGCGTTGTTCGATCCCGAGATCACCAAGCAGCTGAAGGAGTTGGTCGATCGTGCAGACCGCGATCCGGACATCCGTGCGGTCGTCTTCACCGGTACGCATCCTGACCGCTTCTTGAGTCATTCCGATGTGCGCTGGCTGCAGGAAGGCGGCACCGGATTCCCGCCGATCAACACGCGCATCGCCAAGCTCGTAGCGCGCACGGCGAGACTTATCAACCGCGTGCCGGTTGTCAGGACGCTCGCGGGGATGACCCGGCTCAAGACACTTCTGCAACTCGACACCTTCCATGCCACCTTCCTGAAGATGAATGCAAGCGGCACCATCTTCGTCGCGGCACTCAACGGTTCGGCACTTGCCGTCGGCGCGGAACTGGCGTTTGCCTGTGATCTGCGCATCATGGCGGACGGGGAGTACGTCATCGGCCTGACAGAAGTCCTGCTCGCGCTGACACCGGGTGGCGGTGGCTCTCAGCGACTGCCTCGTCTGATCGGTAGGCAGCAGACGTTGGTCGCCGTTCTCGAAGGCAGGCCTTTCACGCCTGCGGAGGCCCTCTCGCTCGGTGCGGTCGACGAAGTGGTGCCAAAGGAAAAGGTCCTCGCACGGTCGATCGAGCGCGCGGAGTATCTGAGCCTGCGCTCGAAGAAGTCACTCGGAGCCATCAAGCGATCCATCTACTTCGGCAGCACCCTGCCGCTCGAGGACGGCTTGCAGTTCGAGCACGCCGAGTTCCTGGTCAGGGATCAATCGAAGGAAGCTCAGAGGCGGATGCTCGAGTACATCGCCGCCACGGACGCCACTGGCGAGCTCCCTCTGTTGAATCGTGAGACGTACGCGCGAGCACTCGCCGCCGGGCGAATCGGAGGTAGCCCCAACGAGTAGATCGGGTCGGTGTGGCGACCTCGTCCTGATCGGCGGTTCATCGCCTCGAGGCCGTTGCTGAAGCCAGCCAGAAGTGGTTGGTCACATGGCTGTTGGCATCTCCGCCCATTGTTGTGGCCCTTGGGGAAACGTCGGTTGCGGCCCCGGATCGTGTCGGATGAACTGTGGTCGCTGATCGAGCCGTTGCTGCCCGAGCCGGGGCCGAAGCTGGTCGAGGGCCAGCCGCGGAGCCGGACCGGCCGGCCTCGTGCGGGGTCTTGTTCGTGCTGCACGAGGTCGTCCATACGCCAAGGGGTTCGGCAGACCGCTGGACCGGCTCGTCATCATCCATGCGCACACGGACCACTTCCAGACGCATCCCACTTCGACGCGCCGGCTGTCACAGGTGATCAGATCGCGGCGCGAGGCGGCCTCAAGGACCCGACCGGCACCCCGGTCCCCGCAGCAGAGGTGGCTCTCAGCCCTCACCTGCGCTCACGAACGCGTACGAGCCGACAGCCCTCAATACCTCCGACCTTTTTACGGCGACGGCGCAGCCGGCTACACCGACCACGCCACCCAATCCGCCTGACGGAAAACCCAGGCGCGCGAGAAGCCACCGCCCTCCTCAGCCACCCGTATGCGGACCGGTGCGACCTCGCCAAGATCGCAGCCAACCTGCGGATTGCGGTAGCGGGCCGGTATCCACTGCCCATCGAGGTCCTCACCAAGTTCGACAACTTCCTCGATGTCCCGGCCCTGGAGGGTTTCCGCATGTCGGAGGGCAGTGGAGGTGGCCACCTTCAGCTACCGGGACCGTCCCCCGTAAACCGGGCTCGGGTCGACCCTGCCCCTGCGGGTGTCCACGTCCGAGGCCGTCGTCGACGACATGCGCGGGTGATGCGATGACCGGCGGTTGCGGTCTCGGTCACCCGCTCGCGGTCCGCTCGTGGACTTTCCCGTACCGCGCCCGACGTTTCCGGATCCTTCTCTGGATCGCCGGACGTGACCACTTGCCATCGACCGGCGACCCCCGTATGGTCGTACGAACGTAAGACATACGAACGTAAGACGAATTCAGGGAGTACGTGATGGCGGCAACTCGGCCGGTGGCGCTCGTGACAGGGGCCTCATCAGGGATCGGCAAGGAGACGGCCCGCGCCCTCGTCGCAGCGGGTTACGAAGTAATCGGAACCGGCCGGAAAACCTCGGGACTCACCCCGCCCGCCGGGGTGAAGTACCTCGACCTCGACGTGGCGAGCGATGAATCCGCCGCCGCCGTGGTCGAGCAGGCAATCGACCGGTTCGGGCGCATCGACGTCCTGGTCAACAACGCCGGTATCGGCTCAGCCGGTGCCGTCGAGGAGAACTCCGTCGCCCAGGCCCAGAGCGTCTTCGACATCAACGTCTTCGGTGTCATGCGTATGACGAAGGCGGTCCTGCCGCACATGCGCGCCCAGGGAGGGGGACGCATCATCAACGTCTCGTCCGTCCTCGGGCTCATCCCCCAGCCCTTCATGGCCCTCTACGTCTCGGCGAAGCACGCGATCGAGGGCTACTCAGAGTCCCTGGACCACGAGGTCCGCGAGCACGGCGTCCGGGTCCTCCTCATCGAGCCCGGCTACACCAAGACCAGCTTCGACACCAACGCCGCGCAGCCCGACACCCCGCTGCCGCTGTACGCGGAGCGACGGCGCGTCTTCGACGAAATGATCGTGGATGCGATGAAGGAGGGCGATGACCCCGCCGTCGTCGCCAAGGTGATCGTCACAGCAGCCACCGACAAGAAGCCGAAGCTGCGCTACACCGCCGGCCCCCTCGCCTCACGCGTCAGCGCGGCGCGCCGCCTCGTCCCCAACGGGACGTTCGACAAGCAGGTCCGCAAGACCAACCGGATGCCCGCCTGACACCCCCATCCGGATCAAGAGGTGCCGACGCCGTCCCGGTCCGGCTCCAAGGGCGGCGGTTCCGCCCCGAATTTCTCCGGTGTGCCAGACATCACCGGCTTCCCTGATGTTCCCGACAGCCCAAACACCAGTCACTCGTAATCTTTGCCAAGGAGAGTCATGCAGCAGCAAAGCCAGCAAACGGCCCGGCGCAGTGCATCGAGCGCACGGCGTTTTCTGAAGAGGAACGTCGGCATCGCGCTGGCAGTCACCGCGACGGCGGCCGTCCTGGTCTCGGCGCCGTCCGCGTCCGCATGGACTGGGCACCCGTACAGCGGATCCGCCGTCACCGACGTACGGACCGCGGCGAGTTTCGACTACGCCGCCGGCGAGATCCCCGAGAACATCACCGCCAACCCCGACGGCTCGGTGACCCTCTCCCTGCTCGGCAGCTGCGCGGTGTGCCAGCGTACCCACGGTCCGGAGCTGATGCGCATCTCCGCCTCCGGAGAGCGCACGGTGCTTGCCACCGGCCAGGTGGGTGAGGCGATCAGCGGCAACGCCCGTGGCATTGACGGCACCGTCTACTACGCGCTGTGGGCCCCGGGCAACGCCGCCAGGAACGGCGTGTACAAGCTGCTGGCGGACGGTTCCTCTCAGCGCGTCGCCGCTCTGCCCGCCGACTCGGGCCCCAATGGGCTGGCCGTCGACTCGGCCGGACGCACCCTCTACATCGCGGACAGCCTCAAGGGCATCGTCTGGTCCGTTCCGGTCTCGGGCGGATCGGCGACCCCGTGGCTGACCGACGCCGCTCTCGCGCCGGTACCGACCGAAGCCCTGCCGATCGGCGCCAACGGGCTCAGGTTCCACAACGGCGCCCTGTGGATCACCAACTTCAACAAGGGCACCCTGCTGCGGGTACCGATCACCGGCACCGGCACGGCCGGTCCCATCCGCGTTGTCGCGGGCGGCCTGCCCAACATCGACGATCTCAGCTTCCTGACCCCCCGCTCCGATGTGGTCTTCGCGGCGCAGAACGGCTCCTCCTCGAACAACGGCCCGGACAGGGTCGTGGTCGTCTACCCCAACGGCACCTACAAGCCCGTCCTGACCAGCGCGGACGGTCTCGCCTCGCCCTCCGCCACCGCCGTTCGGGGCGACCGCCTGTACATCACCGACGGCGGCGTCCCCGAGCCCCACGACCCGAAACTGCAGACTGCCAGGATCAACTTCCCTGCTCTCCTCGCAGGCGCGGCACACTGACCTGACCAGGGTGGCAGCCGGGGCTTGCGCCCCGGCTGCCAGGGAGGAACGCATCGTGCGGTACACGAAAGAACACAAACAGCAGACAAGGCAGCGGATTATCACTACGGCCGGCCGCCGACTCAAGCGCAACGGCATCGACGGCTCCGGAGTCGCCACGCTCATGAAGGACGCGGGCCTGACCAACGGCACCTTCTACGCCTACTTCTCCTCCAAGGAAGAACTCGTCGCCACCGCGGTCGCCGACCAGATGCGCGCACAGCACGAGAACATCGTCGCTCAGGCGGCGCCCGGCCGTGCCGGACTCGAGCAGATCGTGCGCTGGTACTTCTCCGCCGAGCAGCGCGACAGCATCGAGGACGGCTGCCCCAACGCCGCCCTGCTCGACGAGATCTCACGCTCTGCGGATCTCACCAAACAGGCTTACACCGACGGCGCACTGACCCTCATCGACGGCTTCGCCGCCCGGCTGGCACCCCACGATCCAGCGTCGGCGCGTCTGAAGTCACTCAGCCTCCTCGGCATGATGGCCGGGACGCTGCAGCTCTCCCGTGCCCTGACCGACCGGCAGCTCGCCGACGAACTCCTCGAACAGGGCATCCGCAACGCCCTGGCAATGCTGGATGCCGAGCATCACGACTGATCGCTTCACCCGACGACCTGTTTTCCACGTCGGGGATGTGGAAACCGATGATCCCCGCCCGGCGTGAATACGGTGGGGATCACACCCCCGTCGGGATCTGACCACGCCGATGCGCCGATGTGCCGACCCGCCACGGTGATCTTCCCTTCCCCGCCCCCGGTGCGCTCGGGCATGCCCGGCACGCAACAGTGCGGCGGACGCGAGGCAGTCACATGACCGCGGCTCATCGCTTGCCGCTCCCTGTTCCTGGACCGATCAACGGTCCCGCCAATCCCTCCGGAGTTCTCCGTGTACATCGCCTATGTCGTCATCGCTGTCGTGCTGTCCCTGGTGCTGGTCCTCTCTGCCGTGCCCGACATCACCCGCGACCCGAAGATCACAGAGGGAATCAAGGCGCTCGGGGTGCCCGACAGCTGGTTCCTGCCACTCGGCCTGCTCAAGATCGCGGGTGCTCTGGGGCTGCTCGCCGGCATCGTCTACCGACCGTTGGGCATCGCGGCGGCGATCGGTGTCGTCCTGTACTTTTTGGGCGCCGTGATCACGCACGTCCGTGGAGGCGACACGAAGTCGATCGGCCTCCCGGCCACCATCATGCTCGTTGCCGTAGCGCCGCTGGTGCTGGGTTTCGCGACCGTCTGATCGTGCTCCACGACCGCGATCAGACCAGCTCACGATCACGCGGAGCACCACTGCCAGACGCTTGCCTCCAGCGCCCGGGCTGGAGGCAAGTCGCTGCGGGAGGGCCGGCGCCCTCCATGTCTGGGACGGCCCACGCCAGCCACCCCGGACAGCACCGGACTTGCGGGCGGCTACAGTGCGGTCCGCGTCAGGGGCCAGCAGTGCCGATCAGGTGACCGACCATCAGCTTTGGGGAACTGATCGGCACAAGCGTCGGAAGCGTCGGCGGCCCAGCCGAACACCTGGCGCCCTCTGTCGCTCTCCTCCGGTTGTGCTCCCGGTCGCTCAACACCGCTGGGCTGTTTCGCCCTTCAGAATCAGCATCGTCGACAGTCCCTGCTGCCGGATCGCGCTGATACCACCGACCTGAGTCCCGCGTACTCCGCCTCTCTCGGATCGCTCAGGCCGCGCGGGACCGGACATGATCCGGGGCCGGGTTGCGACCGGCCGCGACGGTATCGGCTCGAGTCAGATCGTCTGCCCGGATGGGCCAACGTCCAGGGCCCCGATCCGGTCCCCGGCGCCGGAGAACACCTCCAGGTCGTAGCCCTGGAGGTCCATTTTCAGAAACGGCCGCGGCTCAGCGATGCCGTCCGCGCCCAGCAGTGCCGTCCAGCCGGTCTCGTTGGCCGTGCGGTCCCGGACGCCGAGGCCCGCCGTCTGGTGTGAGGACGGCATGTCGTGCTCAGGTGAGTCCGCGTTTGAGGATCTTGCCGGTGGACGTCAGGGGCAGCTCGTCGACGAACTGGACGATGCGCGGGTACTTGTACGCTGCGAGCCGCTCCTTCCCCCAGGCGGCGAGTTCCTCCTCGGTCGTGCCACTCTCGGCCTTCTTCACCACGACGGCCTTGACCTCCTGGCCGTGGGATTCGTGCGGTACGCCGATGACGGCGACCAGTGAGACGGCGGGGTGCTCCATGAGCACTTCCTCGATCTCGCGCGGGTAGACGTTGAAGCCACCCCGGATGATCATGTCTTTGGACCGGTCGACGATGTAGTAGAAGCCGTCCTCGTCCTTGCGGGCGAGGTCGCCGGAGCGGAACCAGCCCTCCTGGATCACCTCGGCCGTCGCCTCGGGCCGTTTGTAGTAGCCCCTCATGACGTTGTGCCCCTTGATCGCGATCTCCCCGATCTCGTCGGGACCGCCCTCGACGTCGGACCAGTCGTCGCGGATCAGCTTCATCTCCACGCCCGGGATCGGCACGCCGATCGAGCCGACGCGGGGCTCCTCCCCGAAGCGGGAGAAGGAGGCGATCGGAGAGGTCTCGGACAGTCCATATCCCTCGAGGATCGTGACGCCGAAGCGGTCCTTGAACTGCTTGTGGATCTCGCCGGGCAGCGCTGAGCCACCGGCCGCCGCAACGCGAAGATTCGCGGCCAGGCGGGCGACATCGATCGTTTCGTCGAGTGCGGCGAGAAGTCCCCAGTACATCGTCGGGACGCCGGCGAAGAACGTCACGTCTTGGTCGCGCATGAGACGCAGCGCTGACCGCGCCTCGAACCTCGGCTGCATCACGATCGTGCCGCCGAAGGCGAGGGCGCCGTTCTGGATCACGGTCTGACCGAAGGCATGGAACAGCGGCAACGCGCACAGGTAGGTGTCGGGGCGCTCGGGGTCCGCGGCGAACAGGTCGATGCCGGCAAGCGCGTTGTCGTACACGTTGCGATGACGCAGCTCGGCGCCCTTGGGCCGGCCGGTCGTGCCGGAGGTGTAGAGGACCACCGCGGTGTCGTCCTCGTCGCGCTCGACCGTCTGGAACGTCACCGGCTGCTCGGCGACGACCGAGGCGTACGACTCCGGCGTGCCGTCCCCGGCCCACGGCGCGCCGCCGCCCTCGATCAGGAAGAACTCGTCACAGCCTTCGGCCGCCTGGAATCCCTCCCATGCCGCCTGTCCGACCGGCAGCTCCGCCGTGCCCTCGAACGCGAAGTACGCCTTCGCGTCGGAGTCGGTGAGGTGATAGGCGACCTCGCGGGCCTTCAACAGCACGTTCAGCGGCACGACCGCCGCCCCGGCCTTGAGGATGCCGAAGTAGACGCTGGTGAAGTAGGGCAGGTTGGGGCAGGACAGTGCGACCTTGTCACCCGGCTGGATGCCGCGCGAGACGAGCAGGTTCGCGACCCGGTTGGCCGCGGCGTCGAGAGCTCTGTACGTGATGCGGTCGTCACCGAAGACGATGGCGGCGCGCTCCGGGTACCGGGACGCGGAATCGGTCAGTACGCGTGACACGTGGCGGGTCGGTCTGTGCATCGTCGTTCTCCTGGTTCACGAGGTTGCAGTCACGTCTGGACGAAGTCCCGAGCGGGTACGAAGCCGTGGGTTTCCCGGCCCAGCAACGTGGCGAACTCGATGGTGGTGAGATCACCTCCGCTCGGGCGCAAGCCTGCAGACCGATAGGCAGTCCGCTCCTGCCTCTGCGCACCGGGATGCCCGTCGCCGGACCCCGGGGACATTGACGACGGTGTGGGAGGGAGGAGCAGGACCGGTGCGGTCGCAGCTGAACACACCGTGGACGAGGGGCGAGGAGGCGGCTGTGCGGTTGGTCGCGATGTCGTCGGGGAGGCATGCCCGCCGGACTGCGGCCTTGGCGTCGGCCGCCCGCAGCACGGTGAGTACGTCGTCGACGGCGGCGGCCACCTCGCCGTCGACCGGAGGCGACGGATCCTCGGCCCGGACGGCGACCCGAAAGTCGGCGGGCTTGGTCGCACACGGCGGTGCGCGCGTAGCTGAAGCCGCTGTCGTGGCCGTCCGTCCGGCCGTGGCCTGCCGTATCGGGACGCGGTCGCGGGCGTCGCCGACCTACGCGCCGCCGCGGGCCATGCCGGCGTCCGTCCACCGTCCCGGTCCGGCAGGCGCGCGGACCTTGCAACCGCCGCGCCCGGACCGCTCGGTCAGATCTTCGCCTTCTCCCGGACCCACGCGCCGATCTTCGCGATGGCGGCGTCGGTCTCCGGAATACGGCCGGCACCGTAGACGTAGGAGTGCTGGCCGCCGGGGACCACCACGGTCGCCGTGTCGATTCCTGCGTCCTTGACGCGGGCGGCGAACTCCTCGTCCTCCCCGGCCAGGACCTCGTACGTGCCCCAGGAGACGAGGGTCGGGGGCAGACCGCTCAGGTCCGCCCGGTTCAGATTGATCCGGGTGTCCGTGACCTCGATGCCGGTGCCGCCGATCCAGGACTCCCGGAAGAACTCCAGCAGTTCCTTGCTGAGGATCTTGTCCGTCCCGGCGTTGGTCGTGATGGTCTCGTTGGCGATCTCGAGGTCGCACCAGGGAGAGATCGACACGATGGCGCCGGGCAGAGGCTGCTTCTTGTCGCGGAGGCGAAGCGCCAGGGCGACGGCGATGAACCCGCCGATCGAGTGGCCGATCGTGATGATGTTTCCGGGCTCATACCCTTCGGAGAGCAGCCAGTTGAAGGCCGCCTCCGCGTCGTCCACCTGAGCCGGGTACTTGTGCTCCGGTGCGCGCCGGAAGTCCAGCACCAGTACGGGTGCCCCGGCGGCCTTGGCGATATGGCCGGCGAGCTTTCGGTCGGCGGCTGCCGACGCCAGAACGGAACCCCCGGCATGACTGTGCAGGAGGACGTAGTCGGTGTTGGCGTCGAGGGGTTCGCACCAGATTCCCGGCACGCCACCCGCGTCCACCTCCCGATACGTGATGCCTTCCGGCTCCCGGGCCGCGAGATGAACCTGCTCCGCCTGGATGCGCGCCGCATCCAACTCGGACGGGGGATTCTGCCCTGTGGCCAGCCATTCCGCGAATGCGATCGCTTCCGGGCTCAGTTCAACAGCAGCGTGCTTGGACATTCGGACCTCCGTGGGGCCAATGGCGCTACCGGCCCGCCAGGACCGGTAGCGCCGGGGATTGTCAGGCGGCGTGGGTGGGGTAATCGGTGTAGCCGGCCTCGCCGCCGCCGTAGAACGTGGCGGGGTCGGGGGTGTTGAGGGGTGCGTCGGCGCGTACGCGCTCGGCCAAGTCGGGGTTGGCGAGTGCCATCACGCCGACGGTGACGACGTCGGCCAGGCCGTCTTCGATGTCCTTGGCGCGGGTAGCGATGTCCGTGCCGGCCCGGTTGAGGACCAGCGCGGCCGGCCACAACTTGCGCAGGGTGTGCAGGAGTTCGTCGTCGCCACCGTGACCGATGTGCAGGTAGGCCAGGTTGAGCGGCACGAGGGCGCGCACGAGTGCCGGGTACAGCTCGTGCGTGTCGCTCTCAGCGATGTCGTTGAACGGGTTGCCGGGAGAGATCCGGAAGCCGGTGCGGCCGGCGCCGATCTCCTCGGCCACAGCGGTGGCGACCTCGACGGCGAAGCGGATGCGGTTGTCGATGGAGCCGCCGTACTGGTCGGTGCGCTGGTTGGTGTTGTCGGCGAGGAACTGGTGCACGAGGTAGCCGTTGGCACCGTGGATCTCGACGCCGTCGGCGCCGGCCGCGATGGCGGCTGCGGCGGCTCGCCGGAAGTCGTCGACCGTCGCGGCGACCTCCTCGGTGGACAACTCGCGCGGCACCGGCATCTCCTGGAGCCCCGAGGCGGTGAACATGGTGCCCGCCGGCTGGACCGGCGAGGGAGCGACCGGCTGCCGGCGGTGAGGGGTGTTGTCCGAGTGGGACATCCGTCCGGCGTGCATGAGCTGGATGACGATGCGTCCGTCGGCCTTGTGTACGGCGTCGGTGACCTTGCGCCAGCCGGCGATGTGATCCTCGGTGTAGATGCCCGGGGTCACCGGGTAGCCCTGGCCGTCGGCGGAGGGCTGGGTGCCCTCGGTGATGATGAGCGCGTGCGAAGCGCGCTGGGCGTAGTACTCGGCGTTCAGCTCGGTCGGCACGCCTTCCGGCGTGGACCGGTTCCGCGTCATCGGGGCCATCGCCAGCCGGTGCGGCAGGGGGATCTCGCCGACGACGATCGGGTTCCACAGGGCGTTCGACATGGATGTTCCTCGCAATAAAGGGTTGGAGAGAGCTGCGGGGTGGTGGGCTGCCGCGAGTGGCGCGTACACGGTGACCGGCCGGATGGGCCTGGTGACTTCCACCGCGGAAGGCAGACCGCGCGGAGGGGGGTCGACGGTGCGGGGGAGCTTGCCGCGCTCATGACCGCCGCCGATGGCGGGGCTGAGCCCCGGCTGTTTATTCAGGAGGGACGACGCCCGGTGCGTCGGTCTTCACCCACGCCCCAGGACGCATCGGTCGTGTGAGCGGCAGCGGCTGTGCCGTTGGCACAAAAGGGCTCCCCCACCGGAGTCGGAGCGGCGGTCAGCCGCGGTAGCGATCGGCCGGGACACTCAGCGACAGGTTCGGGACGAGTGTCTGACGCGCCTTCTCGAACGACTCCCAGTCGCTGATCTGGGGCAGTGACGGGATGGTGACGGGCTCCCCGGCGTCGAGGCCGGCGAGCGCCGCGTCGACGACGTCGTCCGCGCTCATGATCCACTCGTCGGGAAACGCTCCGAGGTCGGCGCCGGAGCCGTCCCAGAACTCCGTGCGGACAGCGCCTGGCAGCACGGCCTGCACCACGACGGGGCTGTCAGCAAGCTCCTGCTGCAGGGCCTGGGTGAACGTCAGCACATAGCTCTTGGTGCCGCTGTAGACGGCGCTGACGGGCAGGATGTTGAGAGCCAGCGCAGAGGAGACGTTCACCACGGTGCCGTGCCCGCGGGCCGTCAGACCCGGCAGGACCGCGGTGGTCAGCCTGGTCAGCGAGGTCACGTTGAGGCTGATCAGCGCCTCGGAGGCCGCGGCGTCGGAGGTCGCCAGCGGGGTGAACAGCCCTCCCCCGGCGTTGTTGATCAGTACCTCGATGCTCTCGTCGGTCCGCAGACGCTCCTCGACCACGGAGACCTGCGCCGCATCGGTGAGGTCGGCGGTGACGACGTCCACTACGCGGCCCGTGCGGCTGCGGATGTCCGACGCCAGCGTTTCCAGCCGCTCAGTGTTCCGGGCCACCAGGATCAGGTCGTGGCCCCGGTCGGCAAGCCGATGCGCGTAGGCGGTGCCCAGGCCCGCGGACGCCCCGGTGACGACGGCGGTCTTGTTCTGCGTGGTCATGGGGTGGATCTCATTTCTGGTCTGGCGGATGGCGGATCCGTAGGGGCCAATGCGTCGGCCTCGCTTTAGATTACGATAGATATCTAAAGCGATCCAGTCAACAGCCCCGACGCCGTCAGCCACCGCACGCGGTCGGAGACCGCTCGGCGTACGCGGGGCCACAGGGCCGGCGAAGCGGGTTCGGATGGCGACCCCTCGGGCACATGGCCGCCATGGACGGTTGCGCGTACGGCCCTCAGGGCGAGCGCGCCGGTGCAACGAACGACACCCCCGGCGGAGACCTGCACACCGAGCACGACGCCGACCGCCACGCGAGCCGCCTCCAGCCGGACCCGAACCCCACCCCCCAGCCACTGCGGGGCGAGCAGCGCGGGCTCAAGATGTCGAAGGCTCCGCCATTCGCTGCGCATGCGCTCCACGCGCTTTCGCATCGGCGCCTTCTCCCCACCGCACCCGGAAACGAAGGCATCGCACGGTCGGAGTCGCCGACGGTTCGGATGCGGGCCCACGGACTCCTCGCCTTGCGACAACGAGAGAGAGCCGTACGGAAACCGGGGCTCCGACTGGCGGCCCGAGACTTCGCATACGATAGATGCACCTTACTATCTATCTTGGGCAGGTGACAGATGAGTCGCGTTTCGCAAGCACAAGCGCTCGAAAACCGCAGGCGCGCGGTCGCCGCGGCCTCCCAGCTCTTCCGGGAGCGCGGCGTGAACGGCATCAGCGTCGCCGATCTGATGAAGTCCATCGGGCTGACGACGGGCGGCTTCTACAAGCAGTTCGCCTCCAAGGAGGCCCTGGTGGCGGAGGCGGCTCAAGCCGCCTTCGGGGACCTGGACGCACTCCTGGCGGAGTTCGAGACGACCTACGGCGATCGCGACGCCGCGCGCGGCGCCCTCGTCGACTTCTACCTGTCGGCCGAGCACCGTGACCAGCCCGGCACCGGTTGCCCCACCGCGGGATTCGCCGGGGACATGGCCCGCGAGCCCATCGCCGGGGAGGTGCGCGAGACGTACGCGGGCGGAGTCCAGGAATTCGCCGCGTGGCTGTCTGCCGACGCCGACGAGGGACTTCCCATGGTGGCCACTCTGGTCGGCGCGATCCTGCTTGCCCGGGCCACGGCGGGCACTGGCCTGTCGGAGAAGATCCTGGAATCGACCCACAAGGCCCTGACCGCATCACAGGGCCTTGACCTGGAATCCTGACACGGGCCATCAACTGCGCCAACGCCATGAGTGAGTGGGCATGTGCGCCCTGCGCTTCCTGGACCGCTCCCCGCCCACATCCCGTCGCCGGAACTCCATGCCCCGCTGCGACAACCGCACGCAAGTCCGCCCCCATCAAGCCCGCGGCGAGGACGAGCGGCCTCACCCCGACGGCCTGAACCCACCGGCTGACTGAGCCCACCACGAGCTCCTGGCGCAAGCGCGCTCAGCTCACACGGCGGGCCTCATGCGCAATGCGGGGCCGGGAACACTCTCGATGTCCTCCGCCTGCACGGCGTGGCCGCGTTCGCAGCGGATCTGGGCATCGACGTGCGCGCCGCATCCGCGGTGTCGCGTCAGTACGGCCGGGCCCTCCGGGTCGGCGCGGTAGCGGTCGCCCCACTGCAGGAGTCCCACGGCCGGGACCAGATCCATGCCCTTGGGCGTGATCACGTACTTCGGCCGGCTCCACGAGCCCGGTTCCTTGTCGGTGGCCACGATCCCTTCCTCCACGACATCCGGCCGCACGTTCGGCAGATGGGATCGTCCACTTCTCGCCGACGACCTCAAGCGTCCGCGCAATCGAGCGGTTCAACATGTCCCGGTCGAGACCTGGGCGCATGACGTCCTGAAGAGCTTCGGTCCACGCACTCATGAGGGCGACCCCATCCGCCCTGACGTGCGAAGTCTCCGACGCCAGCAGCACCGCCCCGCACCTACGCCGCGCCCGGGTCTTCGACGAGGGCGGTCGCGGCCTGCTCCTCGTCGCCCAAGTCACCGAACACTGGGGCACACGGCACAACGGCGAAGGCAAGGTCATCTGGGCGGAGCAGCTGATTCCAGCCCCTCTTACCGGCGTTTCCCCCGCTCTGGCATGAGGCTCTGCACCTCTTGCACGCTCCTCCACCCTCAACCTCGCCTACCTTCACATCAGCCACGGCGACGAACTCCTGCACGCCCTCCGCAAGCGCTGGCGTCCGCACCCACCTGGCGATGTGCTGTGCGAGCAACTCGCCGCTGACGCGCACCCTGTTGTCAGCCTCCGTCCCCGCCGAACGGCGCGGCACGGCCCTGGGTTTCTGGGGCGCGGCCACCGCACAGCCGTCGCCACCGGACCGCTCAGGGACGGCACGAGTCGGTAGCGTGCCGTCCGCCCTCGTGGTCAGAGTGGAGCAGTAGTCGGGTCAGCTCGTCGACGGTGTCGTCGGCGCGGGCAACATGGCAGGCGATGGCCGCCGCGGTCCGGTGCCCGTGCTCGGCCGCGCCCTGACGGTCCGCGCGCAGGACCAGGGTCCGGCCGTCGGAGGCGAGCTTGCTGTAACTACCCCTCGCGTCGCGGCCGGTGAGGTCCCCGAACAGGGCGTCAGAAATCCAGGCCGCTGCGTGGCCGCCGTGGAGGCGGGAAAATGGGCAGCACCGGCGGGGTACGCCATGCGCACTGGGCCTACCCCGCGCAGATGGCAGACGCGTCACGCATGACCGGCTGTTCGCAGGGTTCGAACGGTTCGACAACCGGGAGTGGTGAACCGGTGCGGCAACGGGCCTCCCGGGCTGGGGAGTTGGTCTCGACAACCTCGCTCCTACCAACAGGCCCATTTGTCTACGCCTGCCCACCGGCCAGCGTGAACGTTCGAGGCGTGCCGGCTCGGCCCCACCGAACTCCATCCGGTTCACCACCACGCTCTGAACTCCAGGGAACTGCATGCAGGCCGGTCAGGTCCGGCATGTCGCGCGGCCCTGGGTGGCACCGCGGGCGGCTGCCAGTTGTCAGACGGGGACGACCTCCGGCAGCTCGGAGATCTCGTTCTTCCTGACGTTGATCAATGCGATGGCCGCGACCACCGATACCACGCCGAAGATCGCTGCGATGAGAAAGCCGTGGCTCGCGCCGTGAGCCTGCACGGCGTGAAGCGCATCCAGCGCAGTGCGGTCGGTATATGCAGCGGACGGCGCCGGCTTGCCGCTCTGCGCACTGGCGAGAAGCTGCTGCAGGTGCTGCCGGGATGCGTCACCCAGCCGACTGGCCTGCGACGTGCCCTCGCTCTTCGATGCGCTGGTGAACGCGGTGGCGAGCACGGCCAGACCGATCGAGCCGCCGACCTGCTGGCCGACGTTCAGCAGTGCGGACGCGAGACCGGTGTCCGTGTTCGTGACCTTGGTGACGGCCACGACGGTCAGCGTCACGAACAGCATCGCGATGCCGGCGGCCATCAGGACCATCGCCGGCAGAACGCCCGTCCAGTACGTGCTGGCGGCGTCGACGCGAGCGAACAAGAACAGGCCGACGGTCATCACCGCTGAACCGGCGGTGATCAGGAGCTTCGGGCCGACCCGTGGCAGAACCTGGCTCACGATGCCCGAACCCACGATGATGATCGCGCTGAACGGGAGGTACGCCACACCCGACTTGAGCGAGCTGAAGCCCAACACGCCTTGGATGAAGAACGTCAGGAAGTAGAACATGCCGAACAACGCGGCGCCAACGATCAGCGTGATCAGGTAGGCGCCGGCGCGGGAGCGGTTGGCGAAGATCCGCATCGGCATGACCGCGATCGCGGAGCGGGACTCGTACAGCACGAACGCACCGAGGAGCGTTACTCCCGCGGTGAGCGAGGCCACGGTCACGCCTTGACTCCAGCTGTGGTTCGCCGCGTTGATGAAGCCGTAGACCAGGGCCACCATGCCGGTCACCGACAGCAGCGAGCCGAGGATGTCGAACGTGCCGGACAGTCGCTCGGACGTGTGGATGTAGAAGAAACCGCCGGCCATCAACGCCACCCCGATCGGCACGTTGACGTACAGCACCCATCGCCAGTCGAGGTATTCGGTCAGAACACCTCCGAGCAGCAGCCCGATGGCCGCGCCGCCGCCGGAGACGCCGGCGTAGACGGCGAACGCCCGGTTACGCTCCCGGCCTTCGGCGAACAGCGTGGTGATGAGCGACAGCGCGGTCGGAGCGGCGATCGCCGCTCCGATGCCCTGTACCACCCGGCCGGCCAGCAGCAGCTCGAAGCTGGTCGACAGGCCACCGAGCAGGCTGCCCAGCGAGAACAGCCCCAGTCCGATGATGAACATCTTCCGCCGGCCCAGGATGTCGGCGGCTCGTCCACCGAGCAGCAGCAGGCCGCCGAACGCGAGGGTGTAGGCGTTGATCGCCCAGGTCATGTCCGTTTGGCTCTTGCCGAAATAGCGCCCCATCGAGGGCAGGGCGATGTTCACGATCGTCGAATCCAGCACCACCATCAGCTGGGCGCCCGCGATGAGGAACAACAGCAGTGTCGGGTGGGTGCTGCGGCGTGCGGTTGCGGGCGGCCGCGCAATCGCGACCCCGTCTCGTGGTGTCTCGGCCATGGGTAGCTCCGTGTATGTCTCGGGGGATGAGTGCGTGCCGCGGCGCTGCGGGCGTCAGCAAGATTGGTGTCACGCGTTGGTTCGCAGTGCGCGGCTACTGCACGTGCCCATGTCGCAGGGCCGAATGAAGGGGGTGCAGGGTGCTCGCTTCTGCTTTTGAATTACGACCATACGACAATAAGCGAGAGGGCGGCCTGTACGCAAGGGTTCGCCAGCGATGGAATTATTTTCGTAATCTCATACCTGTGGCCAGGGGTGACCCGGCTGACGTCCACAGCAGCTCCGCATGCACGCCGACTTCTCGATCACCGTTGAGCACGGCCCGGAGGTGTCGCGCACCGCCGATGTCCGTCGTCCGGACGTGGTGATCTTGCGCAACGGATCTGATCCGCCCGGCAAGCTTGGCCCCGCAGCGACCGGCACCTCGCGGATCCGGGGCCGAAGGCTCGTGGGGCGCTGGGAGGGGTGAGATGGCAGCCGCATCGTTCGGTCAGTGGTTTGGGCCGCACGTCTCGGAAGGTGCGTCGGTAGGCGAGTGGTGAGACGCCGATGGCAGCGTGCAGGTGTTCGCGCGGCGTGGCGCCGCCGGCGAATCCGACCTGGCTGGCGATCTCGTCGACCGCGAGGTCAGTGGATTCCAGCAGGCCCAGGGCGCCCGAGATGCTGCGTCGGATGCGGCTGCTGGTGCGGCCCGACACCGTGCTGCGTTGGCACCGCGACATAGTCGCCCGCCGCCACGCGGCCCGTTCCCGGCCGGGGCGTGCGGGTCGGCCGCGTACCGTGCGCTCGATCCGCGTTCTCGTGCTGCGTCTGGCGCGGGAGAATCCCGGCTGGGGCTACCTGCGCATCCACGGCGAGCTGCACCTGGACGGACTTTCTGCGCTCCCAGGCCGATGCCCCGCTGGCATGTGACTTCTTCGAGACCATCACTCTGTCCGGGACGCGGCTGTACGTGTTCGCGGTGATCGGGCACGCCGGCCGGCGCATCCGCGTCCTGGGCGCGACGGCGCACCCGACCGCCTCCTGGGTGGCGCAGACCGTCAGGAATCTCGTCATGGATCTCCAGGACGCCGGCTGCCAGGACCGCTACGTGATCCGGGACCGGGACGGGAAGTTCCCCGAACTGTTCGACACGATCCTCGCCGACGCGGGAATCGAGGTCGTGCTCAGTGACATCCGGATCCCCGGCATGAACTCCATCATGGAGAGGTGGGTGCAGACCTGCCGCCGTGAACTGCTGGACCGCACCCTGATCTGGAACCAGCGGTATCTCCTCCACGCACTGCGGGAGTTCGAGCAGTTCTACAACGCGCACCGGCCGCACCAAGGCATCGCGAACGCCTGCCCGCCGCAACCGCTCCCCGAACCGATCACCGATCACCGATCCGGACGAAATCGCCCGCCTCGACATACATCGAACCGACCGACTCTGCGGCCTCCTTCACGAGTACCAGCACGCTGCGCGACCAGACCGGATGAGGTTTCCGGCAAGGGCAAGGTCTCTACTCGCAAGTTACCCCGACCATGGAGCAGGAGATTGCCCATTCGCTGCAAAGCAGGTGGCTGCGCCGTTCGTGGTCGGCGAGGGAGGACACTGGAAAGGGCCCATCTCCCACTGCTCTACCATTCGATCTTGAAAAGTGGTGGAAACCAGCAGGTCAAAGCCGCTCAGGACACGTCGACATAGTTTCGTTCATGAAGTTCATCTCGACCAAGAGCTTCATGCCGTTCGTGTACTACCGCATCGCGCTCGGCATCCTGATCGTCGTCCTGGTCACGATGGGCGTGCTCAGCCCGCACGCGGCGGAGTCGGCGGGCTGACGGCCGGTCACCCGTGACCCATCACATAGGAGTTGCGTAGCCGTTCGGTAGCGCACTGTCAGTGCTTGCGCCTAGGCTTGTGCGCATGTCCCCCGATTCCATGGCTCCTGCTTCCGTGCGGTCCGCCGCCGAGGTGAACGAGCAGATCCGCGCACTGTGGCTGCGCGCGGGCGGCACCCTCTCGACCCAGGAGCGCGCGGAGTACGAGCTGTTGGTGGTCGAGTGGGCGGCCGCGATCCGCGGCGCCGTCGTCGAGGCGGCCTGAACACCCGCGCTCCGCTGTGAGTTGGACGGCGCAGCCCGCGCCCAACACCCTCGTGCGGCTGCCCGCCCGGCCGCTACGCAGGGGCGACGCCGCCCGTGGGTGACTCGTCGGTCCCCGGCTCCGGCGGCACGTCGCTGAGCTGCTCGCGCACGTAGTTCCAGACCACCGCGATCAGCGCGGCGATCGGTACGGCGAGCAGACTTCCCACGATGCCGGACAGACTGCCGCCCAGCGTGACCGCCAGGAGGATCACCGCTGCGTGCAGGCCGAGCCCCCGACTCTGGATCATCGGCTGGAACACGTTGCCCTCGAGTTGCTGCACCACGACGATGATGGCCAGCACGATCAGCGCGTCCGTCAGACCGTTGGAGACCAGCGCGATGAGGACGGCGACGAAACCGGCGAACAGGGCGCCCACGATCGGCACGAACGCGGAGACAAAGGTCAGCACCGCCAGCGGCAGCACCAGCGGCACTCCCACGATCCACAGGCCGAGACCGATCAGAACCGCGTCGAGCAGGCCGACGGCGGCCTGAGAACGCACGAACGCGCCCAGGGTGTCCCAGCTGCGCGCGGCCACGGTCGGGATGTCGGTGGCGAGCCGGCCGGGCAGCTGACGGGCGAGCCACGGCAGGAAACGCGGCCCGTCCTTGAGGAAGAAGAACATCAAGAAGAGCGCCAGGACGGCGGTGACCACGCCGTTGACCACCGTGCTCACTCCCGTGACGACCGTGGAGACCATGTTGCCGAGGCCGTCCTGGGCGCGGGCGACCGCGGTGTCGATGGCCTTGGTGACCTGGGCGTCACCGATGTTCAACGGCGGCCCGGCGGCCCAGTCGCGCAGCTTCTGGACACCTTCGACCACGCCGTCGGTCAGCTCGCCGGACTGGGACGCCACGGGTACCGCGATCAGCGCCACCACACCGAGGGCGACCAGGAGGAACAGCACGGTCACCACCGCCGCTGCCAAGGCGGCCGGCCACCCACGACGACGCAGGAAGCGAGCCATCGGCCAGGTCAGCGTCGTCATGAGCAGGCCGACTATGAGAGGCCAGACGACGGACCACATGCGGCCCAAGGTCCAGAGGGTCACCGCGAGCATCACGAGCACCAGTAGCAGATCGACGGAGACACGAGCCGATGTGCGGAGCGCGGCGCGGGTTCTCGGGGAACTCAACGTGGCAGACATGGGGTCACTCTATTGGCGATCAAGTCACAACCGAATATCACCGTGCCCCCCTTGGCGGCGCCCGTGCCATGCCCAACACTGAGCCGATGACGCAGCGTGTGGAGCTCGCGACCGTAATGGACCGACTGGCCGTCGACGAACTGATCACCGACTACGCGACGGCGGTGGACGACGGTGACTGGGAGGCGTACCGAGGGCTGTTCACACCCGACGGGCGGGCGGACTACCGCTCGGCCGGCGGCATCGAGGGGGACGCCAAGAAGGTCGCCGCGTGGCTCGAGGAGAGCATGCGGCTGTTCGCGGTGCGGCAGCATCTGATCGTCAACCGCCGGGTCCGCTTCGACCTCCTGGAGCAGGACACCGGTGACACGGCCCAGGTGCAGGCCGACTATGTCAATCCGATGCGCCTGGCCGACGCCGACGGCGTACCGGCCGCCCCCGACTTCGTGTGCGGCGGCCGGTACGTCTTCCGGCTGCTGCGCACGTACGACGGCTGGCGGCTGAGCGAGGTACTGGTCCAGGAGAAGTGGCGCCGCCGACCCGACCCGCGTCCGGCACCTGTGATCGACTGAACCGACGTCCTCTGTCCCGGGGGCGGCCGCGGCACGCACACTGGAGACACCGACGGGGTAGGAGGTGCCGTATGAAGTCGTTCGGCCACTGGCTCGCCTCCCCGTGGCGGCGCTCGACCGTCGCCGCGGCGGCGGGCGCCCTGCCCGTACTCGCCTTTCCCGCCCCGTCGCTGTGGTGGTGCGCGTACGTCGCCCTCGTTCCCTGGATCGTGCTGGCCCGCTCGGCTCCGACCGGGAAACGGGCGGCCTACGACGGCTGGTGGGGCGGGTTCGGGTTCATGCTGGCGATGCACCACTGGCTGCTGCCGAGCCTGCACGTGTTCACGTTCGTCCTCGCGGCGCTGCTGGGCGCGTTGTGGGCCCCGTGGGCCTGGCTGGTGCGCCGCTGTCTCGCCGCCACGCCCTCCCGTGCCCGGATCGGGGCCGCCCTCCTCGTCCTGCCGTCGGGCTGGCTGGCGGTCGAACTCGTGCGTTCCTGGCAGGGGCTCGGCGGCCCGTGGGGCGTGCTGGGCGCCAGCCAGTGGCAGGTGGAACCGGCCCTGCGGCTCGCCTCGGTGGGCGGGGTGTGGCTGCTCAGCTTCCTGGTGGTGGCCGTCAACGTGGCCGTCGCCGTGCTGGTCGCGGTCCGTGAGTCCCGGGTGCCGGCCGTGGCCGGACTGGTCGCCACGGCGGCGGCCACCTCGGCGGCCTGGGCGTGGTCGCCGCGCCCCGATGTCGACGGGCGGGCCAGGATCGCGGTCGTCCAGCCGGGTGTCGTCGACGGCGCCGACAGGCGCTTCGCACGTGAGGAACAGCTCACCCGCGCACTGGCCGGCCAGGACGTCGACCTGATCGTCTGGGGTGAGAGCAGTGTCGGCCACGACCTCGGCGCCCGGCCCGACCTCGCGGCCAGGATCGCCGCGCTGTCGCGCGCCACCGACGCCGACATACTGGTCAACGTGGACGCCCGGCGCTCCGACAAGCCCGGCATCTACAAGAGTTCGGTCCTGGTCGGGCCCGGCGGCCTCACCGGCGACCGTTACGACAAGATGCGGCTCGTCCCCTTCGGCGAGTACATCCCGGCCCGCTCCCTGCTCGGCTGGGCGACCTCCGTCGGCAAGGCGGCGGGCGAGAACCGCAGGCAGGGCTCCGGGCAGGTGGTGATGGACGCCGGGAACGGGCTCACGATCGGTCCGATGGTGTGCTTCGAGACCGCCTTCCCCGACATGACCCGCCATCTCACCGAGGACGGCGCCGACGTCCTGGTCGGCCAGTCCTCCACGTCGACGTTCCAGCACAGCTGGGCCCCCGAACAGCACGCCTCACTGGCCGCGCTGCGCGCCGCGGAGACCGGCCGCCCGATGGTCCACGCGACGCTGACGGGCGTGTCGGCGGTCTACGGCCCGAGCGGGCAGCGCATCGGAGCGTGGCTCGGCACGAGCGCGAGCACGAGCGCGGTGTACGAGGTGCCGCTGGCCGACGGCGTCACGCCGTACGTCCGCTTCGGCGACTGGCCGGTGCGGGCGGCCCTGTTGATCCTCGGGCTGTGGGGCGTCACCGAGGGCGTACGGACGCTGCGGGTCAGGCGGCCTTCTCCTGAACCGCGCGTACCACCCGCTCGCACAGTTCGTGAGTCGCCAGCGCGTCCCGGGCGCTGAGCACCTTGCCCGCCCGCACGGCGTCGAGGAAGGCGAGCACGACCTGCTCGATGCCGCGCTGCCGGGCCACCGGAACCCAGTCACCGCGCCGCCGCACGGTCGGCTGGCCCTTGTGGTCGATCACCTCGGAGAGGTTGACCACCTGACGCTTGGTGTCCTGCCCGGACACCTCCAGGATCTCCTCGGCCGAGCCGCTGAGCCGGTTCATCACGCCGAGCGCGGTGAAGCCGTCCCCCGCGAGTTGCAGCACGACATGGTGCAGCAGGCCGTCCTCCACGCGGGCGCGCACGGTCACGTCGTCGACCGGGCCGGGCACGAGGAAGCGCAGGGTGTCCACGACGTGGATGAAGTCGTCGAGGATCATCGCGCGGGGCTCCTCCGGGAGTCCGATCCGGTTCTTCTGCATCAGGATCAGCTCGCGCGGGTGGTCGGCGCACTGGGCGTACCCGGGGGCGTAGCGCCGGTTGAAGCCGACGGCCAGGCTCACGTTGCGCTGTTCGGCGAGCTCCACCAGCCGTGCGGAGTCGGCGAGTTCGTACGCCAGCGGCTTGTCGACGTACGTCGGTACACCCGCCTCGAGGAGCCGCGTCACGATCTCGGGGTGCACGGCGGTCGGCGCGTGCAAGAAGGCGGCGTCGAGGTTCTGCCCGAGGAGGGAGTCCAGGTCGGTGTGGCGCCGCTCCTCGGGGAGGTGGAGGCCGTCGGCGACCCGGGCGAGGGTCGCCGGGGTGCGGGTCTGGAGGTGGAGTTCGACCCCGGGGCGGCCGCCGAGCACCGGCAGATAGGCCTTCTGCGCGATGTCACCGAGTCCGATGCAGCCGACCTTCACGGGGTCTCCTTCAGCGGTTGTTGCCTGCCGGGGTCATGCCGGAAGCATACGGCCGCCGTGGCGGCCCCCGGCCGGTGAAGGCGTGGAAAAACGCATGGTGGGGACGGGCACGGTGGGCGACGATGCGTGCATGACGACGCAGCGCACCGAACCGGCCCAGAACGCCGACGAACGCACCATGCTGGAGGGCTGGCTGGAGTACCACCGGCAGACCCTGGCGTGGAAGTGCGAGGGCCTGACCGACGCCCAGCTCAGGACCGCCTCGGCACAACCGTCCGAGCTGTCCCTGATGGGCCTGGTGCGGCACATGGCGGAGGTCGAGCGGGGCTGGTTCCGCAAGGTGCTGGTGGGCGACGATCCGGGGCCGGTCTACTGCACCGAGGAGGACCGGGACGGCGAGTTCCACCTCACCGAGGCGGACACCTGGGAGGAGGCGTACGGCACCTGGCAGGCCGAGATCGAGATCGCCCGGCGCCATGCCGCGGAGTTCGGCCTGGACGAACTCTCGCGCGGCAAGAGCCGGTTCACCGACGAGCCGTTCAACCTGCGGTGGATCTACACGCACATGATCGAGGAGTACGCCCGCCACAACGGCCACGCCGACCTGATCCGCGAACGCATCGACGGCGCGACGGGAGACTGAGACCGGCCGGCGTCAGCCGCCGCGGACACGCCCCCTCCGTACGGGGCCGGAGATCACCCGTGCGGGGCATCCCCCGCTTGTCCGCTGTCCAAAGGCCGTCCGACCCAGCAGAGTTGCGCGGGTGCATCGAACGACAACCACCGCAACGCTCCTGGTCACCGTGGCTGTCTCGGCCCTCTCCGGCTGTGTGACGGTCCAGCACCCAGCCGTGCCCGGACCGCCGGCGGCACCCTCCCAGCCGTCGGCGCCCCGGCCGGACGGACGGGCGGAGCAGCAGATCGTGCAGGCGCCGGCCCGCGAGGCCCTGGAAATGATCGGCCCGTCCCGCCGCCCGGACCCGGCACCGCCCGCGTCACACCGTGCCGCCCCCGCTGCCCCGCCGCGGGCCGAGGTACCGCCTCCGCGTTACCGCCCGGCGCATCCGAAGCCCCACCACCCCGAGGTCGGACACCGCGCGAAGCCGCGCGTCGAGATCCCCGACATGGCCAGGTCTGTCCCCAAGGACGCCAAGGACGTCTGCGCGCTCGGCAGGCAGTACGGCGGCTGGGAGGCGGGCAGCCCGGAGTCGATGATCTGCGACCAGACGTACGGGCGGTGAGCCAGGAGGCGGACGTACGGGCGGTCCCCGCTCACCCGCGGGAGGCGTCCCCTTCGCCGAGCCGCAGCTCCAGCCGGTTGATCGCGCCGCGCACCCCGTCGCCGTAACCGTCGTCGCCCAGCGCGCCGGACGCTTCCCGCGCCCGGCGCAGATGGGTGCGGGCGGCCTCCGTACGGCCGAGCTTCACATAGTCGGCGGCCAGGTTCAGATGCAGGGACGGGTACAGGGCCCGCACGGCGAGCGCTCCCTCGTGCTCGTGGAGCCGGTCCTCGGTCAGCTCCTCCGCGGCCGTCAGCGCTCTCAGGTCCCAGGCGAGTTCGTCGAAGGGGTCGTCCTGGGTGTCGGCCATGTAGTGGGCCAGCGTGCAGCGGTGCAGGGGGTCGCCGCCCTCACCGATCTCCGCCCACAGGCCGAGGAACCGCTGCCGGGCCTCCTCACGGTCGCCGGCGTGATGCAGCATCACGACCTGCCCGATCCGCGTCATCACGGCATTCACGGCCGCCTGCCCCTGTCGCTCCGCCACCGCGTCCTCCGCACCCTCGCCGGCTGTCCCTGCCGACGCTAGCCGCCGCCACCGACAATCCGGGTCAGGCGGCACCGGGCCGGTTCGGCGGGGAACCGGCCCGACGGCGGTCAGCCCAGGTTCGGGATGGTCCAGTCGACGGGCTGGTGGCCCTGGCGGGCGACGGCCTCGTTGATCTGCGTGAACGGGCGGGAGCCGAAGAACTTCTTGGCCGACAGCGGGGAGGGATGGGCGCCCTTGACCACCGCGTGCCGGGTCTCGTCGATCAGAGGGAGTTTCTTCTGCGCGTAGTTGCCCCACAGCACGAAGACCGCCGGGTCGGGCCGGTCGGCCACCGCGCGGATCACCGCGTCGGTGAACCTCTCCCAGCCCCGGCCCTTGTGCGAGTTGGCCTCGCCGCCCCGGACCGTGAGCACCGCGTTGAGCAGCAGGACGCCCTGCTGGGCCCACGGCATCAGATAGCCGTTGTCCGGGACCTCGAGCCCGAGCTCCTCCTTCATCTCCTTGTAGATGTTGCGCAGCGAAGGCGGCGTCTTCACGCCGGGACGGACCGAGAAGCACAGGCCGTGGCCCTGGCCCTCGCCGTGATACGGGTCCTGACCTAGGACGAGGACCTTGACCTGCTCGAACGGCGTGGCGTCCAGCGCGGCGAAGACCTCCTCGCGCGGAGGGTGGACGGGACCCCTCGCTCGCTCCTCCTCGACGAACTCCGTCAGCTCCTTGAAGTAGGGCTGCTGCAGTTCGTCCCCCAGGACCCCGCGCCAGGACTCGGGCAGCATGGCGATGTCGGTCACGTCAACTTCCTTACGGTGTGTGGTCACTTCGGTGCGACCACCCCGGTGTACGGTCCGCGGTCGCCTCCAGGCCACAGAACCTACAGGCGACCACTGACAGCGGGCCCCGCGGACCGCGGCGACGGTCCCCTACCAGCTGGTCTTCCAGGACAGTTCCCACATGACCATCATGGTCGCCGGGTCGATGACCTTCTCCAGACCGGAGATCTCCTCGTTCGCGACCACGTACTGCTTGCCCTGCCACAGGGGCAGCAGGCGCGCGTCGTCCACGAGGATCCGCTGGGCCGCCTCGATCTGCTTGGCGACGGCGCCGCGGTCGCTCTCGGCGCGCGACTCCGGGAGCAGCTTGCCGGTGATCTCGGGTTCCTCGTACGGGGTACCGAGCGCGTTCTGCTTGCCCACGAAGGGCGCGATGAAGTTGTCGGCGTCGTTGAAGTCAGGGAACCAGCCGCGCCCGAACACCGGGTACTCGCCCTTCTGGTATCCCTCCACGTAGCTCTTCCAGGGACGGCTCTTGAGGGTCACCTTGAACAGGTCGGAGGCCTCGAGCTGCCGCTTCAGCTCCTCGAAGGCGGGCTTGGTCGTCGAGCCGTAACGGTCGCTCGTGTACCAGAGCGTCAGCGGGACGCGCTCGGTGATGCCCGCGTCCGTGAGGATCTGCTCGGCCTTGGGGACGCTGGGGGAGCCGTAGTCGTCGAAGAAGCCCGTGGTGTGGCCCACCAGACCTCTGGGGACCATGGAGTACAGCGGCTCGACGGTGTCCTTGTAGACGTTGTGGGCGAGCGCCGGGCGGTCGATGATCTGGGCGACCGCCTTGCGGACCGCGGGCTTCGCGGCCCACGGGTCGCTGGGGTTGAAGACCAGGTAACTGATCTCGCTGGTGGGGTTCGCGATGAGCTGGAGCTTCTCCGCCTTCTGGTTGGCGTCGAGGTCCACGGTGTCCGAGGCGCCGAGACCGCGGTAGATGACCGCGATCTGCTTGTCCTTGAGAGCCTTGACCATCTCGTCCGACTGCTGGAAGTAGCGGATGGTGACGGCGCTGTTCTTGCGGTCCGCTATGCCCTTGTAGTTGTCGTTGCGGACGAGCTCGGCCTCCTTGCCCTCCTCGAAGGAAGCCAGGCTGTAGGGCCCGGAGCCGCTGATCTTTCCGTCCTTGCGGAGCGCGTCCGCGGGGTACTCCTCGGGATCCACGATCGACATGGCGGGCGTGGTCAGCACCAGGGGGAAGGTGGCGTCGGGCTGGCTGAGATGGAAGACGACCTCACGGTCACCCTTCACCTGCACCCGGGAGAGGGTTCCCAGCAGACCCGCGGGACCGCCGTTGACGTTGATCTTCTTGATCCGGTCGAACGAGTGCTTGACGGCCTGGGCGTCCAGCGCGTGCCCGTCGGAGAACTTCAGGTCCTTGCGCAGCGTGCAGCTGTACACGGTGCTCGTGTCGTCCGTGAAGGCACAGCTCTCGGCCGCGTCGGGCTCGGGCTCGGCTCCACCGGGGCTGTAGTTCAGGAGGGTTTGGTACACATTGCGGAACAGCTCCCAGGAGTTGTCCCAGGACGCCGCGGGGTCCAGCGTGGCCGGAGCACTGGTGGTTCCCACGACGAGCGCCGTCTCGTCTCCGGAGGCGTCCGAGGTGAACACACCACATCCGGCCAGCATGGATATGGAGGCCAGGGCCGCGAACGGCGGCAGGTATCGGTTCCGGATGAACACGCGCTTGCTCCTCGAAATGCCGTACCAAGGGTCGGCAGACCATACCGCAGCGCTCCGCCCGCTGAACCTCCCCGGGAATCGCTCTCTTGATCGATTCGGTGATGACCGCGAATGACGACGTTGTCATCGCTCTGTGCACCTGTGCGGCTCCTGTACGTCGGCACGGGCGCCCCTTCCGGTCAAGGAGCGCCCGTGCCGAACCACAGGAAGGTCAGCCCACGCCGGCGTTCAGGAAGATGCCGCCGTCGACGACGAGCGTCTGGCCGGTGATCCAGTCGGACTGCTCCGAAGTGAGGAAGGCCGTGGCGCCGCCGATGTCGGAGGGCACCCCGAGCCGGGCCAGCGGGTACCCCGCGGCGGCCTCCTCCTCCCGGCCCTCGTACAGGGCCTTCGCGAACTGGGTCTTCACGACGGCCGGGGCGATCGCGTTGACCCGCACCTTGGGCGCGTACTCGTGCGCCAGCTGGAGGGTCAGGTTGATCATGGCGGCCTTGCTGATGCCGTAGGCGCCGATGAAGGGCGAGGCGGAGACGCCCGCGACGGAGGCGATGTTGACGATCGCGCCGCCGTTGTCCTTCTGCCAGGCGTGCCAGGTCTTCTGCGCGAAGCCGAGCGCCGAGACCACGTTGGTCTCGAACACCTTGCGCGCCACGTCCAGGTCGAGGTCGGCGATCGGCCCGAACACCGGGTTCGTACCTGCGTTGTTCACCAGGAAGTCGACGCGGCCGAAGGCCTCCATCGTGCGCTCGACGGCGACGGCCTGGTGGGCCACGTCGTGCGCCTTGCCCGCGACGCCGATCACCCGGTCGGAGCCGAGCTGCTCGACGGCCTCCTTGAGGGCCTCCTCGTTGCGCCCGGTGATGCAGACGCGGTCGCCGCGCGCGATGAGGGCCTCGGCGATGCCGTAACCGATGCCCCGGCTGGCGCCGGTGACCAGGGCGACCTTGCCCGAGAGTTCCACAGTCGTCATGTCCCTGTTCCTCAGCCCTAGTTGAGCGGTCCGCCGGCCACGTACAGCACCTGGCCGGAGACGAACCCGGCGGCGTCGCCCGTGAAGAAGGCGATCGCGTTGGCGATGTCGTCCGGGTTGCCCACGCGCTGGACCGGGATCTGGGTGGCGGCCGCGGCCTTGAACTCCTCGAAGCCCATGCCGACCCGCTCGGCGGTGGCGGCGGTCATGTCGGTGGCGATGAAGCCGGGCGCCACGGCGTTGGCGGTGACGCCGAACTTGCCGAGCTCGAAAGCGAGCGTCTTGGTGAAGCCCTGCAGACCGGCCTTGGCGGCGGAGTAGTTGACCTGGCCGCGGTTGCCGAGCGCCGAGGACGAGGAGAGGTTGACGACGCGGCCGAACTTGGCGTCCACCATGTACTTCTGCACGGCTCGCGTCATCAGGAACGAGCCCCGCAGGTGCACGTTCATGACGGTGTCCCAGTCGGAGACGCTCATCTTGAACAGCAGGTTGTCGCGGAGCACGCCCGCGTTGTTGACGAGGATCGTCGGGGCGCCGAGCTCCGCGACGACGCGCGCGACGGCCGCGTCGACCTGGGCCTCGTCGGAGACGTCCGCGCCGACCGCGATCGCCTTGCCGCCCGCCGCGGTGATCTTCTCCACGGTGTCCTTGCAGGCTGCCTCGTCGAGGTCGATCACGGCGACCGCGCGACCCTCGGCGGCCAGGCGTACGGCGGTGGCGGCGCCGATGCCGCGCGCTCCGCCGGTGACCACGGCGACCCGCTGCTCAGTGGTGGACATTGCTGGTTCTCCTCGCCCTTGAGAAGGACGCCCATCTGGTGAGCGACCGCTTAGTACCTTCAGCAGACGTGACGCTAGAAGCCCTGGCACCCGGTGTCAACGTCACACGAGCCCGGTGTGATCCATTACCTGTGCGGCCGACCCCGGGCAGGCCGCGCCCCTGTCATCGTGCCGCACCGGCGCCCGTCGGCGGCACCCGATCGGCCCAGCGCTGCGCGCCCCTGCGCCAGATGGCCCATAGCGTCGGAACGCGGGCCACTCGTGGCCGGAAAGGAGGCGCTCGATGCGCCGTCGTACCGGTGCCGTCGGCACGCTGATCGCGATCACCGCGATAGTGCCGTTGGCCGACATCGCTCACGCCCAGGATCTGGACTGTCGCGACTTCACCTACCAGGAGGAGGCGCAGGCCGTGTTCGACTCGGACCCCACCGATCCGAACCGGCTCGATGAGGACCAGAGCCCGGACGACGGCATCGCCTGCGAGGCGCTGCCCCGGCGCGGCGCCCCCGTCATCTCCTCGACCGCCCTCCCCGTCGCTCCCGCCACTCCCGCAACCACTCCGGCGACTGTCAGCCCCTCGACTCCCGCCGCCGTCACCCCGACGCAGGGCGTGCGCGGCGGGCTGGGCGGGGCGTCGGCCTCCGGACCGAGCGGCTGGACCATCGGAGGCGGCCTGGCCTTGGTCACCGGTGGCGTCCTCGCGGCCGGCTATGTGCTGAGGCGACGCCGGGCCTGACGGCCGCCGGGCGGCGCCTCCGTCACCGCACCAGCAGGCCGAGGAGCCGGTCGGTCTCCGCGGCCGGGTCGGTGGTCAGTCCGGTGTGCACGGGCCCCGGCTGGACGACCGTCGAACGGGGCGCGATCAGCCAGCGAAAACGCCGCCCGGCGTCGTCATGAGCGGCCTGACCTGCCGCTTCGCCGCCCGCGCAGACCCCCTCGACGGCACGCAGGGCGGCCCTGACGCCGGCCACGTCCGCGTCCGGATCCAAGGCGAGGAGCCTCGCCTCGTCGAGGTGGGTACGCGCACCGACGTACGACTTGGCACGGCAGTAGACCAGCACGCCGGCGTTGATGCACTCGCCGCGCTCGATGCGGGGTACGACGCGCAGCAGCGCGTACTCGAAGACGTCCCGCTCGTTGCGCTCGCTCCCCCGGATGATGTGGCGCTCGGTCACTTGCTTCCCTCGATGCCGTTGATGCGGTCGTGGACGACGGCGGCGCGCGCGGCCAGCGGACGCGCGTAGGCCCGACGGAGTTCGTCCCGTGTGTCGAAACCGGGCTCGTCCGACAGCCACACGTCCGGGATCTTGGCGGTGACCTCGGCCAGGAGCTCCTCGGTGACCAGCGGTGCGAGCGCGGCGGCGGCCGCGGCGACGTCCGGCGCGAAGGACGTGAGCACGTGCTCGGAGGCGTCGTACGGGCGGGCCGCCGAGGTCTCGGCGCCGGGCCAGTTGTGGTGCCAGATCATGGTCGCGCCGTGGTCGATGAGCCACAACTCACCCTGCCACATCAGCAGGTTGGGGTTGCGCCAGGAGCGGTCGACGTTGTTCACCAGCGCGTCGAACCAGACGATCCGCCCGGCCTCCTCGGGACTCACGCTGAAGGCGAGCGGGTCGAAGCCGAGGGCGCCGGAGAGGAAGTCCATGCCGAGGTTGGTGCCGCCGCTGGATTTGAGCAGTTCCTGAACCTGGGGGTCGGGTTCGCCGAGCCCCAGCACCGGGTCGAGACCGATCGTCACAAGGCGCGGCACCCGGAAGCCGAGCCGCCGCGCGAGTTCCCCGCACACCACCTCGGCGACCAGCGTCTTGCGGCCCTGCCCGGCGCCGGTGAACTTCATGACGTACGTTCCGCGGTCGTCGGCCTCGACGAGTCCCGGCAGCGAGCCGCCCTCACGCAAGGGCGTGACGTAGCGGGTCGCGGTGACCTCTCTTAGCATTTTCCCAGGCCACCTGTCTCTTCAACCTTGCAATCCACGACTTGCCCCGGAGGGGCGCAGGGCATGAAGTGAGCATAGTAACCAAGGGTGATCGCCGGTGAGGAGTGCCCGAGTCACCGCGCCAAGGTCACAACGGGCTCCCCTTCTGAGGGCCTGTCCGGCGGATCACGTCGGAGACCGGATGATCCGCCGGACAGTTTTTCAGGAGCCGTCCGCGCGGACCGCGTAGACGTAGCGTTTGCCGGTGTATTCGCTGGCGTTCCAGATCACGGACTCGCTGTACGACCAGCCGGACGCCCCGCTGCTGTGGTAGCTGAGGTCCTCGCAGCCGACGGTCAGGTCGCAGACGGTGCTCGCGGTGGAGCCGCCGGAGTTGAAGGTACGCAGAGCGCCCTTGCCCGAAGGGCCGTTGCTCACCGAGAGGTAGTGCTTGCTGTTGCGGGAGACGACGCCCTGGATCTTCTGCTGGTTGACGGTGACGGCTTCCGTCGCGGTGAGGGAGGCCGGCTGCCGGTCGGTGTAGTCGAGGTTCCAGCGGACCACCTTGGGTGTGGTGCTGCCCGGGCCCGTGCCGTTGAAGTTGCCGTCCGCGTAGTCGACGGTGCCGGAGAGCGAGTACTCGCTGACCACCAGGCTGTCGGGGCTGCTGGCGCGGTCGAGCCCGATCGCCGTGTAGCGCAGGTACGTTCCTGCGTTGTCGTAGGCGTGGCTCTGCGGCAGGACGTACTGGTAGCCGTAGCCGTAGTACTGCCCGTCGGTGTGCAGTCCGCACACGTCCTTCTCCGCGGTGGCGACCTGGAAGAGGCTGCGCAGGTCGAACACCCGGAGCCCCTTGTAGGTGTCGACGACGTAGAGCAGGTCGCCGTACCACATGATGCCGCCGGCGTGTTTGCGGATGGGATTGAAGGAGTACGCACCCGTGCTGGTCTTGACGGGTTCGACCAGCAGCACATGCCGGTACGTCGGTGCGGACGGGCTGCTGTAGTCGACGAAGGTCACTCGCAGGCCCTTGTCGAGCGGGTACTCGTCGACGCCGTCGGTGTCGGGATCGGTCTCGAAGTACCAGGAGACGAGGACGACCTTGTTGCTTCCCCCCTCCGGGTAGAGCCCGTTGCCGTAGGCGTCGGCGCTGGTGGTGACGCCCTGGGGTATCCAGTAGTCCACCGACTGGTCGTCGGTGTCCCAGGCGAAGCCGGTCTGGAAGGCCGTAGCGGTACTGGGCGCGCTGGTGAGGGCTTTGGCGCTGCGGTTGGTGTCGGCTATGACGGTGGTCGCGCCGACCTTGGTGAGGCTGTTCGCCAGGCCGGCCGCCAGATCGGCGAACTGGCCATAGCTGTTGGAGGGCCGACTGGTGAAGCTGTACTGGCCGGCGTCGATAGTGGCCGCGTGGGCGGTGGCGGGGGCGAGTGCGCTGCCGGCCACACCGATGAACGGTGCGGTGGCCATGCCCTTGATGATCGCTCTGCGCGTCATGGTCATGACGGGCAAAAGTAGAGGCATTCGAACACGCGGCACAACTACAGGTGTTCGATCGTGCGCTATGCAACAGTCGCTCGGCCTCGGCACCGTGGTGCCGGGAGTCAGCCGGCGACGGAGACGGCCCGGACGATGGCGACGGCCCGGACGGCGGTGCGCCTGCCCCGACAGGAAACCGACAGGGCCGGACAGCGAACCGATAGCTCCGCTTTACCCACGGCTCGACGAGAGCGGGTCAAGATTCCGACATCGTCTGAACAGGCGATCTACGCCGACCGTACCTGTCGGCAGATCACGCAACCTTCCGAAGGGAAGCGCACCATGACCAGCGCATCGTTCAAGTCCACCTCGGGGCCGGGCCGTCGTACCGTCGTGGCGGCGGCCGGAGCGGCTGGGCTCGCCGTCGTGCTGACCGCGTGCGGCGGCTCGGACGACGACTCGTCGAACTCGTCCGCCCCCGCCGACTCGTCCGGCAGCAGCAGCCCCACCGGGGACGGTTCGGCCGGCGGCAACGCCGGGGGCGGCACGGCGCTCGCGTCGACCGCCGACATCCCCGAGGGCGGCGGGAAGGTCTTCGCCGACCAGAAGGTGGTGGTGGTGCAGCCGACGGCGGGCGAGTTCAAGGCGTTCTCGGCCACCTGCACCCACCAGGGCTGCGCGGTGAAGAGCGTCGCCGACGGCGTCATCAACTGCCCCTGTCACAACAGCAACTTCTCGATCACCGACGGCAGCGTGAAGAGCGGTCCGGCGAAGAAGCCGCTGCCCGAGATGCAGATAACGGTGAGCGGCGACTCGATCACCCTCGCGTGACCGTCAGCGCCGGACCGTACGGCGCTGACGGCTGACGCAGGCCAGCACCTCGTCCGTGGTCGCGACCGTGGCGACCAAGGCGAGGGTGTTGCGGATCATCGCGGGGGTGTAGTCGGAGGGCACCCCCGCGATGGCGTCCGTCGGCACGAGGGCGGTGTAGCCGCGGTTCACGGCGTCGAACACGGCGTTGGGGATCGCCACGTTGGCCGAGACCCCGGTGACGATCAGCGTCCGGCAGCCCAGGTTGCGCAGCAACGCGTCGACCTCGGTGCCCTGGATCGGCGACAGCCCGTGCAGCCGTCGTACGACGAGGTCCTCCTCGGCGACCTCGATCGGCGCGGCCAGGCGCACCGCGGTGGTGCCGGACAGCTGCTGGACGGGCAGCCGTTCGGCGGCGCGGAACAGGCGGGCGTTGCGGTTGGCGCCCCGCCCGTCGGGGCGGCGCTCGGCGATCGCGTGGATCACCTGGACGCCGCCCTGGTGCGCGGCCGCGACGAGCCGGGCGACGTTGGCGAGGGCCCCCGACGAGCGTGCCTCCTCGGCGAGTTCGGGCAGGGCGCTGTCGGGTCCGACGACGCCCTGCTGGCACTCGACGGTGAGCAAGGCGGTGGTCGCGGGGTCGAGAAGCTCACTGAGCTGTTCGTACGACGGCACGGCTTCCCCTGGTCGCCGAAGGGGTGGAGGCGCGGTGAGACTAGCCATCATTGCGTTAGGACGGAAGACGACCCATCCTTTTTCTGACGTGATGTCAGAGGATCTCCTCTGACACGACGTGAGAGAAAGAGGGGGCCGCATGACCGTCACTCAGCGCCGGGGCCGGAAGATCATGATGACGCCTGGTGAGCTGGACGAGTTCCTCACCAGCCAGCGCACCTGCCGGGTCGCCACCGTGTCCGCGGACGGCGCCCCGCACGTGAGCACGCTGTGGTTCGCCTGGGACGGCACGTCGATGTGGCTCTACTCGGTGGTGCGCAGCAAGCGGTGGACCGATCTGCGGCGCGATCCACGCGTGGCGATCGTGGTGGACACGGGCGAGGAGTACGACGAACTGCGCGGTGTCGAGCTGTCCGGCACCGTGGACTTCGTGGGCGAGGCACCGCGCACCGGGGAGCTGCGCGCGGAACTCGACCTGCCCGAGACCCTGTTCGCCCGCAAGAACTTCCGCCTCGACGAGATGCCGCACGACGGCCGGCACGCGTGGATCCGGCTGACCCCGGAGAAGATCGTCTCCTGGGACTTCCGCAAGCTGGGAGCGCTGTAGCCGGGCCCTTTCGACGTCAGGGCCCGGCCCAGGCCGGCCCATGCCTAGTCCAGCTTCTCGGCCGACTCCTTGAGTGCCTTCACCGCCGCCCGGATCGACGGGCGGCGGTCGGCGTCCGCGCGCCAGACGACGTACACATGCCGGCGCACCCGCTGCCTCAGCGGAACGGTCACGACCTGCGCGGGCATCGGGTGCCGCCCCAGCAGGGGTGCGATGCACACCCCCAACCCCGCGGCGACCAGCCCGAGTTGCGTGTGCGTCTCGGCGGCGCGGTGGCCGACGATCGGCTCGATGCCCTTGGAGCGCAGCGTGAACATCAGCCACTCGTGGCAGAACTCACCCTCGCCCCAGGTGATCCACTCGTCCTCGGCGAACTCGGCGAGGTCCACCTCGTCGCGGTCCGCGAGCCGGTGGCCGGCCGGCATCGCCACGTCGGCGGGGTCGTCCAGGATCTGCGCCTTGACCAGGCCGTCGGGCAGCGGCATCGGCTTGTTGTACCAGTCGAGCACGACGGCGAGGTCGAGGTCGCCGCGGATCACCCCGGCGATGCCGCTCTCGGGTTCCAGCTCGCAGGAGCGGACCCGCAGCGCCGGGTGCTGCGCGCGCAGGGCGGCGAGCGCGGTGGGGAACAGGCCGCGCGCGGCGGTCGGGAACGCCGACAGCCTGAGTTCGCCGACGACCTGTCCGCGCTGCGCCTCCAGGTCGGACTGGGCGAGTTCGACCTGCGACAGGATGCGCGCCGCGTGCTCGGCGAGCAGCCGGCCCGCGTCTGTGAGCCGCACCCCCCGCCCGTTCTTGGCGAGGAGCTGCTGTCCGACCTCCCGCTCCAGCTTCGACATCTGCTGCGAGACGGCCGACGTGGTGATGTGCAGCCCCTCGGCGGCACCGCTGACCGAGCCGTGCCGGGCGAGGGCGTCGAGGGTGCGCAGGCGCTCCAGGTTCAACATGTAAGCAATACTACGAGATACCGCTCGCGAAATTTCGATTGTGCTACGAGGTCGCACACACCATCGTGGTGGCCATGAGCACCGTCACCGCCACCCGCACCGCGGCCCGGACCGCCTCCCGCCCCCGCCCCGCCGTCGACTGGCGCCTGCGCTTCGGAGCCCTCTCACTGATCTGGGGCTTCAGCTTCCTGCTCATCAAGGTGGGCACCGAGGGCTACGCCCCCTTCCAGGTCACGCTCGGCCGCCTGGGCTTCGGCACGGCGGTGCTCGCCGCCGCGATGGCCGTACGGCGGGAGCGCCTCCCGCGCGGAACCCGCACCTGGGCGCACCTGACGGTGGCCGCGTTCTTCCTGAACGCGCTGCCGTTCTCGCTCTTCGCCTACTCCGAGCTGACGATCCCGTCCACGCTCGCCGGCATCTGCAACGCGACCTCACCCCTGTGGGGCATGGCCCTGTCCCTGGTCGCCCTCTCCGAGGACCGGCCCACCCGGGTCAGGGTCGCGGGTCTCGGCCTCGGCTTCCTCGGCGTCCTGACGGTCCTCGGCGCCTGGCAGGGCTTCCACGGCCTGGACGCCACGGGCACGGCGATGGCCCTGCTGGCCTCGCTCAGCTACCCGATCGGCTGGATCTACGTCCGTCGCACCCTGGCCGGCTCCAGCCACTCGAACCTCTCCCTCACCGGCGCGCAGCTGTTGCTGGCCACGCTGCAACTGGCGGTCGTCACCCCGCTGTTCACCAGCCTGCCGAGCGACTTCCCCGTCACGCCCCTGCTGGCGATCGCCGCGCTGGGCGCCCTGGGCACGGGGCTCGCGGTCCTCCTCCAGTACGGCCTGGTCGCCGAGGTCGGCCCCACGACGGCCCAGATGGTCACCTACTTCATCCCGGTCATCGCCACCGCCGCAGGCGTCGCCATCCTCGGCGAGTCGCTCAGCTGGTCGACACCGGTCGGCGCGGCGATCGTCCTGGCGGGGGCGGCGTTGACGCAGGCGAGGCCGAAGAGGCGCGACCACCTCCCCGAGGCGGGGTCCGGGTCCACTTCGGCAACCGGGCCCGCTTTCGCGACCGAGTCCACTCCCGCAACCGGGCCCGCTTCCGCAACCGGGTCCACTCCAGCAACCAATCCCACTTCGGAAACCGAGCCCACTCCCGCAACCGGGTCCACCGCCCCATCCGAATCCCCGGTCGGCCCCGCATCCGTACCCGGCCCTCCTGCCGACATCCAGGACGGCCCCGCGCAGTCCCTCACCGACGTCAGGTCCTAGACGTAACTGCGCACCGGGGCCGGCCTGATGGCGGAGGCGACCGCGTCCGCCAGCGGGCCGGTCTCGGTCACGGTGAGTGTCGAGACGGTGATCCGGATTCCGGGCGGTGCGCTCATCCGGAAGCGGGCGCCGGGCGCGACGGCCCACCCGGAGTGCAGCAGCCGGGCGACGGCGCCGGTCTCGTCGGGCACGGGGATCCACACGTTCAGTCCGGAGCGCCCGTGGGCCTCGACACCGCGGGCCGCGAGCGCGTCGATCAGCAGATCCCGGCGCGCCCGGTACGCGGCCGCCACCGCCGGCGTGTCCAGCGCGCCGTCGGCCCACAGCCGCCGCACGGCCTCCTGCGTGATCCGGCTGACCCAGCCGGGCCCGAGCCGCTGCCGTCCGCGCACCCGGTCGACGGTGACGGCGTCCCCGGTGAACACGCCGAGCCGCAGGTCAGGACCGTACGCCTTGGCGACCGAGCGCACGAAGGCCCAGCTGTGGGTGACCCCCGCGAGGGGATGCAGGGGCAGGTCGACGATCTTGTGGCCGTGGTCGTCCTCGATCAGCAGCGTCCGCGGGTGCGCCCGCAGCACGGACCGCAGGGCACGCGCGCGCGTGGCGCTCACCGCCGCCCCCGTCGGGTTCTGCGCCCGGTCGGTGACGATCAGGGCACGCGCCCCGGACTCCAGGGCCCTGCGTACGTCGTCCGGGAGCGGCCCCTCGTCGTCGACGCCCACGGGGGCGGTGCGCAGCCCGAGCGCCGGGACCAGGTCGAGCAGACCGCCCCATCCGGGGTCCTCCACCGCGACGACGTCTCCCGGTTTGAGGTGGACGGCGAGGATCCGCCCGATGGCGTCCAGCGACCCCGACATGACGGCGAGGGGGCCGTCCGGCACCCCGTCGGCGTCCATCGCGGCCCGTGCGAGCCGTGCCAGCTCCGGCTCGACCGGAGCCTCTCCGTACATGACCGGCCGCCGGTCGCTCTGCGCGGCGGCCGCCGCGAAGGCCTGTGCGAGGGAGGGCAGGAGCGCGGGGTCCGGATTGCCGTTCGACACGTCCCGCACGCCCTCGGGTACGTCGACGCGGATGTGTGCGCGGCCGGTGGTGGCCGGCTTGGGCCGCACCCGGCTGCCCCGGCGCCCGGCGGTCTCGATGACCCCGCGCTCGCGCAGGGTGCGATAGGCGGCCGCGACGGTATTGGGATTCACGCCCAGTTCGGTGGCCAACTCCCGCATCGGAGGCAACAGTTGGCCGGGTTCCAGGTCACCGGCACCCACCGCCTGCTCGATGCTCGCCGAAATCTCTGCTGCACGCCGGCCTGTGATCCGGTAATCTCCTAGCACAAAGCGAATTATGCACTAGTGCAATGGAGAGCGCAATGCAGGGGACCCAGCAGACGACGACACAGCCCGCCGCCTACGCCCCGACCGACCGCACCGTCCCCACGCGCGCCGCGCACAAGGCCTCGTACGACAGGGAGCTGGTGCACGCGATACTCGACGAGGCCTACGTCTGCCACCTGGGTTTCGTGCGTGACGGCGCACCGGTCGTGCTGCCCACGCTGTACGGCCGGGTCGGCGAGCGGCTCTACGTCCACGGCTCGACGGGTTCGCGTCCGCTGCGGATGACGGGACAGGCCGTCCCCGGTCTCCCGGTGTGCCTGACGGTCACGCACGTCGACGCGCTGATCCTGGCCCGCTCGGCCTTCCATCACTCGATCAACTACCGGTCGGTCGTCGTACACGGCATCGCCCACGACGTGACGGACCCCGAGGAGAAGCGGGTCGCCCTGGACGCGCTGGTCGACCACGTCGTACCGGGCCGGTCCCGCGACTCGCGGCCGGCCAACAAGAAGGAGTTCGCCGCCACCGCGGTGATCCGCCTCGACCTCGACGAGGTCTCCGCCAAGCTCCGCACCGGCGGCGTCAACGACGAGCCCGAGGACCTCGCCCTCCCGCACTGGGCCGGCGTCGTCCCCCTGCGCAAGGGCTACGAGACTCCCCTCGCCGACGCCGGCCTGGCCCCCGGCACCGAGGTCCCCGGCTACCTCCAGGCCCTGTGATGCTGATCCACCCGTGGGACGCGCCCCGCGACGACGCCGAATGGCAGGGTTGGCTGGACGTCCACGACTTCGGGCAGCTCGCCGTCAACGGCCTTGCGGGCGAGCCGCCGTACGTCCAGCCCCTGCACTTCGCCTACGACGCCGAGCGCGGCGAGGTGCTCACGCACCTGGCCCGTCCGAACCCCCTGTGGGACGCCCTGGAGACGAACCCCGAGGTTCTGCTGAGCGTGGTCGACGACTACGCGTTCATCCCCGGCCCCTGGCAGGCGCCGCCGGACGTCCCCTCCGAGCACGGCACGCCGACGAGCCTGTACGCGGCGGTCCAACTCCGCTGCACGGCCCACATCGTGGACGATCCGGCCGAGAAGGCCGCGCTCCTCAACCGGCAGGTCGGCCACTTCCAGCCGGAGGGCGGTTCCGCACGGGCGGCGGTGGGTGAGGCGCCGTACGGCCGGTTGCTCTCCGGGATCCGGGGGCTGCGGCTCGACGTGGTCGCCGTACGGGCGAAGTTCAAGTACGCGGGACACCGGCCCGCAGCGGTCCAGCACCGGATCGCGGCCGGCCTCGCCGACCGCGGCGGTCCGGGGGACGCGGCGGCGCGCGAGCACCTGCTGAACCGGCGCGGAATCTGAGCGGCGAGTGGCCCTCCCCCACGGGAAGGGCCACTCGTCGTCACACGAGGACGGGTTCCCCCTGTGCCGCACCTCGGGCTTCCGCCACCGCGAGCCCGGCGACCGACCCGAGCATCAGCAGAGTGCCGGCCAGCGTGGCCGCGGTGAGCCGCTCACCGAGCAGCACCACGGCGAGCACCGCGGCTCCCACCGGTTCCAGCAGCATGACCACGGACACGGTGGTGGACCGGACGACGGCGGCGGCCGCGAAGTAGAGGACGTAGGCGAGAGCCGTGGGGACGGCCGCGATGTAGGCCAACAGGCACAGGAGCAGGCCGGGTTCCGCGGTGTGCGGCACCAGTCCCTCGGCCAGGGCGAACGGCAGCAGGCACAGGCTGGTGACCGCGAGCGTCCACACGGACGCACTCGCGGCATCCGCACCGCCGTCCCGGCCCCGGCTCCGCGTGACCAGGGTCATCACACAGCCCCCGGCCGCCGACACCAGCCCGAACAGCACCCCCCACGGGCGCACGGACGCGTCCTCGCCCCCGAGCATCAGCACCCCCAGTCCGGCGAGCGCCCCGACAACAGCGAACGCCCCGCCCCGCCCGAGCCGCTCCCCCAGGGTCAGCCTCGCCCCCAGCGCGATGAGGACGGGACCGGCGCCGAGGGTGACGACGGTGGCCACGGCGAGACCGGTGGCCTCGACGGACGCGAAGTAGGCCGTCTGGAACACGGCCAGACACAGACCCGTGACACCGGCCCGCCGCGCCTGGTGACGCAGTGGTTCCCGTACGGCCGTCCGCGCGCCGCCCGTTCGCGGGAGGCGGGCGGCGAGCAGCAGCACGAGCCCGGCGGCGCAGCGCCAGAAGGACAGGGCGACGGGTCCGATGTCACTGGCGCCGTAGGCCAGGGAAGCGACCGCGCCGGCGGTGCCCCAGGCGACACCGGCGACGATCAGGTAGAGAAGGCCTCGCCCGACGGGCAGGCCGGAAGCAGCATTCGACACGCGTTCTCTCCGCAGTGCGCAAGGTGCGCTGAAGTTCGGGAAAGGACGCCCGCTGTGCGGGGTCCACGGACTTCGTCTGCGGGCAGCACCGTTCCGCCCGGCGGTGTACTGCCGGGCTCGGGGGGCTCAGAACACCCCGCTTCGCCGGATGGCCCGCCTCAGGCGGCCGGCGGCGGAAGAACGATGCGGTGAGGATGCATGATCGGGAGCCTAGGTGGCGGTTCCGCGGGCCGACAACTCACTTTCCGTGCCGCCGCTCGCCACCGGCTCCGGGGAACCCTTGGCGGGCGCCGACGACTGGGCGATGAACGCTCCCGCCAGGACGACCGCGCCACCGATGATCTGCGGTGCCGAGAGGTGCTCGCCGAGCAGTACCCAGGCAAGGACGGTGGCGATGACCGCCTCGAGGCAGGCCACGACGCCGGCGACCTGCGGAGAGAGCCGGCGCACCGAGACCACCCCGGTGACGTAGGCGAGGACCGTGGCGACGAGCACGATCCAGGCGAGCAGCAGACCGGCGGCGACCGGCGTGCCGTCCATGTCCGCGCTGCGGGCGAGCAGGGACCAGTCCATGGTCCAGGGGCGCGCCACGACGGTCAGCACCAGGGTGCCGACGAGGAGGCCGTACGCGATGACCCCGAGCGGGTCGGGTGCCTCGTCGCCGGAGTCGCTGCCCTGGTCGGACAGGACGAAGTAGCCGACCTGGCAGCAGGCGGCACCGAGCGCGAGCAGCAGACCGAGGGCGTCGAAGCTCAGACCGGACCAGACCTCGACGACACAGGCGAGTCCGCCGACCGCGAGGACCACGCCGAGCGCGGCGGCACGGGTCACCGGCCGCCGCTGCACGAACCGCACCCAGCCGAGCACGAGGGCGGGCGCGAGGTACTCGACGAGCAGCGCGACCCCGACGGGGATGCGGGAGATCGCGGCGAAGTAGCAGGCCTGGACGCCGGCCACCGCGAGCAGACCGAAACCGGCGAGCAGGGCGGGGCGGCGGCGCAGCAGCGCTCGGTGGCGTACGGCGACCGGGAGCATCACCACGGCCGCGCCCGCCACGCGCAGCCACACCACGTGGAGCGGGTCGAGGCCCGCCTCGATCAGCGGCTTGGCCGCGACTCCGGATCCGCCGAAGGCGAGCGCGGACCCGAGCGCGAGGCTGAGCCCGACGCCCCTTCCGCGGTGGCCCTGACTGCTCTCAGACGTATGCACCGGCACATGATGACAGGCGATGACATGAGCGTCATCCCCGTTGACACCTGTCTCAGCGGCTGGACCGCGGGGCTACCCCTACGTCCCGCTCACCGGGTTCGCCGAGAAGTGGCGGTTCACCCGCGCGAGCACCTCGGCCGCGTCGATCCCGGCTCGGCCGAGCACCTCGACGGCCCGCGCCTGCGGGTCCACGACGATCGCCGCGAGCAGGTCGATGCCCCGGGCCGGACCGCCGTCACGTCGGGCGGCGCGTGCCCGGGCGTACTCCATCGCCCCGGCGGCCAGCGGCGAGAAGCCCTCGACCCCGGTCACGACCGGTACGGCACCGGAGTCCTCGACGGTGCCCTGCCAGCGCAGCCCGTACCCGATGCTGCGCTGCACGAGGTAGCCGAGAAGGCGGGCGAACTGCGGTTCGGCGTCGAAGAAGACCCGCACCTCCGGATCACCCTCCAGGAGGGAGTGCAGCAGATGGGCCGTGTCGATCTGCCGGTCCCCGTCCCGGACCGCCCGCCGACGGGCACCGGAGACCACCGCTGCCAGTTCGGCACTGAGCCTGGCATCGTTGTCCGAAGGGAGCGGGGGCCGGCCGACGGGCTCTTGGGCCGACTGCCGGGGGATACGGGGTTGCACACCCCTACCCCATCAGTCCCGCCCTCTCGGGTCATCCGCGAAAGGAAGCATCTTCGCGTCCCACGGGAAGCGGACCCCGCAGGCCGGAATCTCCTCCTTACGGATGAGATCACGCCTTTCCGCTCCGAGAGGTGCGCGCCGCCTTGCCCTGCGGGTCCCGAGACCTGCGGATGAGAACCGCGCCTCCACACCATGCATTTCTGACGGCTCATCAGTATTGAATGTTCCGGGTCCTGCGGCTACGTTCCGCGACACCCCGGCCCGAGACGAAGAGGTGGTCGCATGGCCGAAGTCAGCGCGGAGGCGCGTATCGAGGCACCCGCGGAGAAGGTCTGGGCCCAGTTGACCGACTGGTCCGCGTACGGCGAGTGGAACGCGACCCACACCAGCTTCCCCAAGGGCGGCCCGGAGACCCTCGCCGTGGGCGGGACGTTCCAGGAGAACATGAAGCTCATGGGGTTCCCCGCCGAGGTCGAGTGGACCATCGAGGAACTGGAGCCGGCCCGGGTGCTCGCGATCCGCGGCAAGGGCCCGATGGCCGTGACCGTCGCCACGCGCTACACACTCACCCCCGACGGCGACGCCACGACGGCCCGCATCGACGGCGAGTTCACCGGCGCCGCCGTCTCGCTGATGGCGGGCAAGCTCAAGGACTCGGCGACGGCGGCGCTGAACGAGTCGCTGCGCAAGCTGGCAGGACTCGTGAGCTGACGGCCCCACGACTGCCCGACCGCCCACGCGAAAGGCGCCCCGCGGATCACTCCACGGGGCGCCCCTTCACTGCCGTCCGGCCGTCAGTCCTCATCGGCGAGGATCAGGTACAGCTTCTTGCGGGCGTCGTTGATCACGCCGACCGCCTTCTCGCGCTGTTCCTTGCTGCCCGTCTTCCAGACCTGCCCGAAGGCCTCCATCAGACCGAAGCCGGCCTGACGGATCTCACCGAGGGCCTCCCAGTCGACGCCGCGGGAGGCTTCCTCCCAGGGCGCGTCGGGGCCCTCCTCGGCCGCGGTGCGGCCGGCGTCGGTGAGCGCGAACAGCTTCTTGCCGCCCTCGGACTCACTGGTGATCAGCCCCTCGTCCTCCAGCAACTGGAGGGTGGGGTACACCGAGCCGGGACTGGGCTTCCACGCCCCGCCACTGCGCTCGGCGATCTCCTGGATCATCTCGTACCCGTGCATGGGCCGGTCCTTCAACAGGGCCAGGATCGACGCGCGCACGTCACCGCGCCGCGCCCTCCCCCGCGGTCCGCCTCGCCCCCGGGGCCCCCAGGGCCCCGGGCCGAAGCCCGGTCCGCCGAAGCCGGGACCGCCGCCGGGGCCACCCGGCCCGAAGGGCCCGAAGGCGCCACGCCGGCCCTCGAAACCGCCCCGGCCGCCGGCACCACCATGCCCACGTTCGAATCCATGGGAACGCATCGCCATCACTCCATTCCATCGTTGATCTGTCGCGATGCGTCAACGATATATCGGTAGTGTTCGCATGGCAAGCCCCTGCGGCTGAGCTTCCTCGCCCGGTCCAGGACCCGAATTCGGTCCAGTACTCCGGAATTGGCCTTGGTCCCCGCCGCGGCAGCGCCCCTAGCGTCGGGACATGCGTATCCGAATCGTCGACGCCTTCACCGACCGCCCCTTCGCCGGCAACCCGGCCGGAGTCCTGCTCCTCGACGCCTTCCCGGAGGACGAGCGGCTCCAGAACATCGCCCTGGAGGTCAACCACGCCGAGACGGCGTTCGCCCACCGGCTGCCCGAAGGCGGCGAGGCCGACTGGGCGCTGCGCTGGTTCACGCCCGCCGCCGAGGTCGACCTGTGCGGTCACGCCACGCTCGCCACGGCCCACGTCCTGCACACCACCGGCGCCCACGAGGGCCCGGTGCGATTCGCCACGCGCAGCGGTGTGCTCGTCGCGACGCTCCGCGAGGACGGTTCGATCACGCTGGACTTCCCGACGGCACCGCTCACCTCGGTCAGACTCCCCGACCAAGTCGCCGAGGCCCTCGGCGCCGAGCCGCTCACCGCCTTCGACACCGGCCCGAACATCGGCGACCTGCTCGTCGAGCTCCCCGACGAGAAGACGGTCCGCTCCCTCGCGCCCGACCACAAAGCCCTCGTCGCCCACTCGGAGCGCGGCATCATCGCCACCGCCCGCGCCGAGGACCCCGCCCGCGGCTACGACTTCGTCTCCCGCTGCTTCTTCCCACGCCTCGGCATCGACGAGGACCCGGTCACGGGCAGCGCCCACACGGCGCTCGCCCCCTACTGGTCCGAGCGCCTCGGCCGCCCTGACCTCACCGGCCTCCAGGCCTCCCCGCGCTCCGGCCGCGTCCGTACGGAACTGCGGGGCGACCGCACCCTGCTGACCGGCCGCGCGGTGACGGTGATCGACGGCGAGCTACTGGCCTAGCCAGGTGGGCGACGGCGTACGGCGTGCTGCCGATGGTTCACGCCGTCGGCAGCCAGCCCACCTTGCCCGCCAGCAGCGCGTAGCCCACGAACGCCCCGATGTCGAGCAGGGAGTGCGCCACCACCAGAGGTCCCACGCGCCCCCAGCGGCGGTACAGGTACACGAACACCACGCCCATCACCATGTTGCCGATGAAGCCGCCGATGCCCTGGTAGAGGTGGTACGACCCGCGCAGCACGGAACTGGCCACCAGCGCGGTGCCGGGCGTCCAGCCCAACTGGCCGAGCCGGCGCAGCAGATAGCCCACCACGATGACTTCTTCGAGGATCGCGTTCTGCATCGCGGACATGATCAGCACCGGGTACTTCCACCACACCTCGGGCAGTGCCTCGGGCACCACGGTGAGGTTGAAGCCGAGACCGCGCGCGGCCAGGTAGAAGGCGATCCCGGTGCTGCCGATGACCGCCGCGACCGCGGCCCCGCGGCCGAGGTCCGGCCACGGCCGGGTGCGGTCGAAGCCGAGGGCGCGCAGGCCCTGCCCCTCGCGGAGCAGGAAGTGCGCGACCAGCGCGACGGGCACCAGCGCCGAGGCGATCCCGAACAGCTGCCAGGCGAGGTCCAGCCAGGGTCGGCCGGGCGCGGCCGACGCGTTGAGGGTGGCCGCCTGGTCCTTGAGGCCTCCCGGCTTGGTGACCGATCCGACAAAGCTGATCAGGGCGGACACACCACTCGCACCGAGCGAGAGCCCCAGAACGAGCAGGGTCTCGTCCCGAAGGATCCGTCGTGAGGGCCGCTCCTCAGGAAAGGAATCGGCCTTCGAGCCCGCCTCCGACTGCACACCGGCCTCCAGTTGAGTCATCCCGCCGCATCCCCACGGCCGTCGGGACTCAACAGGGAGGGCCACCACCGTCGCGGGACGTCACAGCTTGCCCGATCAGTATGGGGCGGGCGGCAGCGACCCCCGGTCGTGACCGATCACCCAAGAAGGAGATCGTGAAGGCGATCGTGGCGCCGGGGGTGCGGGACGCCGACCGGCGTCCTCGCTTCCTCAGCCCAGCGGCACCGGCTCCGGCAGCCCCACCGGCCACGTGTGCACCGGCTCCCCCTTGTGCATCAGCTCGCGGTACCACCGGGTCGTGGCGGCCAGCGCGGCTTCCCGGGACAGGCCGCTCTCCAGCGCCCGGTGGAAGGTCGCGGCCTGCCAGGACGCGCCGTTGACCCGGCGTCGGCAGCGTTCCTCGATGACGCCGAGGTACAGGTCCCGGTCCGCGGGCTCGACGCCCCACGCGTCGAGGCCGGCCGCGGCCAGCGGCAGCAGTTCGTCGCGTACGAGGCTGACGGCGTCGACCTCGGTCGTGCCGCCGTAACGGCCGCGCCGGGGCCAGGTGAGGCGGGCGTCGATGCCGTGCCGGCACGCGGCGTCGAAGTTGGCGGCGGCGGCCTCGAAGGGCAGCCTGCTCCAGACCGGCCGTGACTCCTCGGCGAGGGCGCGTACGAGGCCGTAGTAGAAGGCGGCGTTGGCGATGACGTCGGTGATGGTGGGGCCGGCGGGCAGCACGCGGTTCTCCACGCGCAGGTGCGGGACGCCGTCGGCGATGCCGTAGACCGGGCGGTTCCAGCGGTAGACGGTGCCGTTGTGCAGGACGAGCTCGGCGAGCTTCGGGATGCCGCCCTCGTCGAGGACCTCCAGCGGGTCCTCGTCGTCGCAGATGGGCAGCAGGGCCGGGTAGTAGCGCAGGTTCTCCTCGAAGAGGTCGTACGCGGAGGAGATCCACCGCTCGCCGAACCAGGTGCGCGGGCGCACTCCCTGGGCCTGGAGTTCGGGCGGGCGGGTGTCGGTGGACTGCTGGAACAGCGGCGGCCGGGATTCTCGCCACAGCTCGCGGCCGAACAGGAACGGCGAGTTGGCGCCCACGGCGATCTGCGCCGCGGCGACGGCCTGGGCGGCGTTCCACACATCGGCGAAGCGGCCCGGAGTGACCTGGAGGTGGAGCTGCACGGAGGTGCAGGCGGCCTCGGGCGCGATGGACTTCGAGCTGCAGGTCAGGCGCTCCACGCCGTCGATGTCGAGGGCGAAGTCCTCGCCGCGGGCGGCCACGATCTGGTCGTTGAGCAGGACGTAGCGGTCGACGTCGGAGAGGTTCGAGGAGACCAGGTCGTCGCGGTCGAGGGTCGGCAGAATGCCGATCATCACGATTCCCGCGTCGAGCTCTCCCGCTTTCCTGTCGGCATATGCCAGTGAGGTGCGGAGTTCCTCGGCCAGCCGGTCGAATACCCGCCCACCCAATCGGTGTGGGGCTATGTTGACTTCCAGGTTGAACATGGCGAGTTCTGTTTGGAAATCTCGGCTTGCGATGCGTTCGAGCACCTGCGCATTGAGCATTTTCGGCATGCCGTCGGCACCCGTGAGATTCAGTTCGATCTCCAGCCCCATGAGGTTCCTGGGGCGGTCGAACCGCTTCTCGGCCAGGAGTCGCTCCAGCCCCGTCAGATTCCGGCGGAGCTTGTCGCGGTAGCGCTGGCGATCGGACAGGTCGAACTGACCTGCCACGACCTTCTCCCCCATCGCAGGGTCCTCTCGCATGGGCGGGCCGAAGACCGCCGCCGTGTCCGGGTCAGGTGGGATGATGCCCAGCCGGGACGATCGATAACGTCACGGGCGGGACCGGCAGTCGCTACTCTGATGGATGTGCCCGGTGGCACATTCACCAGGCATGGTGCACCGTGCAGTTGCGAGTTCCCACGGGAGCTCGTGAAAAACGCCGACAAGAATGGGCCGTCCGCCCTTTCGACGTTTTTCGAGGTCACCGCCGCGCAGTCGGCCCGGAACCGGGATGATTCCCACGAATCGTCGACCGAATGGACCCTTGTTCTCCTCGCCGGAAACGGCTAGACGAAACATCGTCTGAACATGTGTCGTATAAACTCCGCGAACAAGGCAGAAGGCTGGCGCCCGCGGCCCTCGATCCTGCCACCAGGTGACGCACGGCAGGCCTCGCGTGCACCCCTGGTCACCGGACCACGGCCCCGCCTCTCTGACCACGTGAGCTGACAGCGCCGTCCGCCCAGCCCCGCCCTCGCGCCACTGTGCCTGTCGAATGAGAGGCGACCCACCATGCCGCTGCATGTCCTCCCGGCTCCCGCGCCCGCACTTCGTTCCGTTCTCACCGCGCTGGGTTCCCCCACCGCGGTCCGTGAAGCCCGAACTCCTTCCCTGCTGCACGCCCAGGGCCCCGTCACTCCCGAACTCCCGCTGCCGGTGCACGTACTGGACGGCGTCGACACCGAGGGCGTCCCCGCCACCCGGCTGGCCGGCTGGCGCTTCCTGATCCGCTGCGGCGACCGTGCGGTGGCCGCGGCGGAGACCATGCTGACCCCCGACGGCTGGGCCTTCTCCCGCTTCTTCGAGGGCCCGTACATCGCCTCCACCGAGCTCGCGCTGCGCCAGGCGGACAACATGACGCAGCCCTATCAGCCACGCCTCCTGTCGGTACCCCGTCTCTACATGCTCACGCTCTGGCTGCACGGCGACTGCTCCGCGGACGGTGCCACCGGCCACCCCGCCGCCACGGACCTGCTGGTGCCGCTGGCGCCGGCGCCGCCCGGAATCGCCGCACACCGTCCGCACCGCGTGGCCGATCTGCTTCCGGTGCTGACCCATCGGGTGACACCGGCACCACTGCTGGGCTCACCGGCCTGACGTCCCCCTCGCGGCGGCCCTCGTACCCCGTTCCCGAATTCCGGGTGGCGGGGTACGACGCTGTTTCCGACGCCCTTTAGGCTCATACCGAGATCCCCGTCGGCCTTTTCGCTCGTACGAGCGCTTTATGGCTCGTACGAGCCGGATTCGGCCTCTTACCCGCCTGGACTAGCCCCATCCGGCCACAGCGAACCACCCGAAGAGGCAGTGCAGTTGGAATGAACCGTCCGCGCGAGTGATGCGTCATCATCCTGTGAGAAGCGGTGCTGCGAAATCCCTGCGGATTGACGCCCGTGGGGCAACACTGGGTTCCGACCGACTTATCACAACGGGGGCCGGCATGAACGACGCTTCAAGCCGCGGGACAGACACCACAGCCATCCCATCCATCACGACAGAGCGAAAGATCCCACCAATGTGCCAGCACCAGACACCGTGTCCGACAGCCGACTCAGCCGACCGGGAATCCGCCCGTCTCGTGGCGCACCACCCGGAACAGGGGTGGAGCCTGCTGTGCAACGGGGTTCTGCTCTTCGAGGACACCGGTGAGCTCCTGCCGGACGGACGGGTCATCGACCCGCACCGCCCGCTGGGCACCGCACAGGTGATGACCGCCGCCTGAGCGCCACCGGGCGGCACACCGCACCGCCCGGAGTACTGAGGGGCCGGCTCGCAGTGCCGACTGCGCACCGGCCCCGACGCATGTCCGGGGTCGGTCACTCCCCGTAGCCCTTCATGCGTGTTCCGATCGTCCGCCGCCCCGTCCCCTCCACTCAACGGCGCGGCCTCTTCCCACGGTCGCCTTTTTTCCGGAAGACTCCTGGAAGTTTCGAAGGACAGTCGGGTACGGAGGTGGGGAAGTGGCAGCACGCGAGGCCGACGCCGAGACGGCGCCCGAGGCCCGGGGCAAGGTCACGATCACGGAGATCGCCCGACGGGCCGGGGTCTCGGTGCCGACGGTGTCCCGAGTCGTCAACGGCCGGTCCGACGTCTCGCCGAAGACCCGGGCTCGGGTCGAGGACCTGCTGCAACGGCACGGCTACCGCAAGCGGCCCGCGGCCCCCGGCACCCGCGCCGCCCTCCTCGACCTCGTCTTCAACGACCTGGACAGCCCCTGGGCGGTGGAGATCATCCGGGGCGTGGAGGAGGTCGCGCACGCGGCCGGGGTCGGCACGGTGGTGTCGGCGATCCACGGTCGCACGGGCGACGCCCGCGAGTGGATGCGCAACCTGCGGGCCCGCGCCTCCGACGGCGTCATCCTCGTCACCTCGGCGCTGGAGCCGCTTCTTCACGACGAGTTGCGCATCCTCGGCGTCCCGCTGGTGGTCGTCGACCCGGCCGGCTCCCCCGCCCTCGACGTCCCGACGGTCGGCGCCGCCAACTGGGCGGGCGGCATGGCGGCGACCGAGCACCTGCTGTCGCTGGGCCACCGCAGGATCGGCCTGATCGCGGGCCCGCCCCGGCTGCTCTGTTCCCGGGCCCGCTCCGACGGCTACCGCGCCGCCCTCGAGGGCGCCGGCCTGGCGGTGGACGACTCGCTCGTCGTCCCCGGTGACTTCCGTCCGGAGTCCGGCTTCGCCGGCTGCAACGCCCTCCTCGACCTGCCCGAGCCGCCGACCGCCGTGTTCGCGGCCAGCGACCAGATGGCACTCGGCGCGATCGAGGCGCTGCGCCGACGCGGCCTTCGCGTCCCGGAGGACATGAGCCTGGTCGGTTTCGACGACCTTCCGGAAGTCCGCTGGTCGGCCCCGCCCCTCACCACGGTCCGCCAGCCCCTCGCCGACATGGGCAAGCTGGCCGCCCGCACGGTCCTGCGCCTGGCCCACGACGAACAGCCGGACTCCCCACGGGTCGAGCTCGGCACGGAACTGGTGGTAAGGGCGAGCACGGCGCCGGTGGCCGCGCCCTAGCCCCCCAGCGCCGCCGACGAGCCGCACCGGCGGCCCGGCCCGATCACCACCGCTCCCCGGCGCGCACCGACGATCAGCCCCGCCGCCACTCCGGAGCCACCCCGGTGGCCGGGCTCCTCACCGCCGTCCCCCAACCGCCCCGATCGCCAGACCCCAGCAGCACCGCTCCGGCCCACGGCCTGGGGCCCGGCCCTGTCACCCCAAGCCGCCCCGGACGCCGGGCCCCGAACACCGCCCCTTCCCGGGCGCGGGCGGGAGTGGCCAAACCCCTGGCCACCGCCGCCCCGAGCCGCCCCGGAGGCCCGGCCCCGAAGGCGCCGCCCAGGCCGGCCCCGGTCGCCAGGCTCCAGACACCCCCGTTCCCGGGCACCCCCCTCGTAGGTGTCCGGGAACGGGGCGTTGGGGCGGGGGGCNCCTTCCCGGGCGCGGGCGGGAGTGGCCAAACCCCTGGCCACCGCCGCCCCGAGCCGCCCCGGAGGCCCGGCCCCGAAGGCGCCGCCCAGGCCGGCCCCGGTCGCCAGGCTCCAGACACCCCCGTTCCCGGGCACCCCCCTCGTAGGTGTCCGGGAACGGGGCGTTGCTCCGGTGTCCCCTCACGGACGCCGGAGCAACGGGTCTTACTTCAGCGCCTCCCGGATGGCGAAGTACGCCGGCTTCGGCGCCAGTTGCTCGTCCCACGGGAGCGCCGCACCCTCGCCCTCGAAGAACGCGGGGATCCACGAGTACTTGTCGGTGTAGTCCCACAGCGTGATGCCCACGCACCGGCGCACCGCGAGGCAGGCCTCGGTCATGTCCCGGTACCACTCGGCCTGCGTGGCCAGCTTCGCCTCGTCCGCGGGCACGTACATGCGGACGTCCACCTCGGTGAGCGCGGTGTCCAGGCCGAGCCGGGAGAAGCGGCGGAGGTTGTCCTCCAGCGTGGTCGGATAGCCGTACTGAAGGGCCAGGTGGGCCTGGAGGCCGAAGCCGTGCAGCGGCACGCCCTGGGCCTTGAGTTCCTTGGCCAGCTTGTAGTAGGCGTCGCTCTTCGGGCCGATGGTCTCGACGTTGTAGTCGTTGAGGTAGAGCCTGGCCTTCGGGTCGGCCTGGTGGGCCCAGCGCAGCGCGTCGGCGATGTAGCCGGGGCCGAGCGTCTTGTAGAAGACCGTCTCGCGGTAGGTGCCGTCCTCGTTGAACGCCTCGTTGACGACGTCCCAGGCGTAGATCTTGCCCTTGTAGTGCCGCACCTCGGCCTGGATGTGCTTCTTGAGTACGGCCCTCAGCTCGGGGGCCGTCCAGTCGCGGCCGGTGAGCCAGTCGGGCAGCTGGCTGTGCCACACCAGCGTGTGGCCGCGCACCTTCTGGTGGTTGGCGCGGGCGAGGTTCACGATCTCGTCGCCCTTGGACCAGTCGAAGACGCCCTGCTGGGGTTCGGTGGCGTACCACTTCATGCCGTTGCCCGGCGTGATCATGTCGAACTCGCTGCCGAGGAGGGCCTTGTAGGGCTCGTCGACGAGTTCGGGGTTGTCGGTGGCGCTGCCGAAGTAGCGGCCGTGGCGCTCGGCCAGGTCGGCGAGCGTGGGCCGCTTGCCGTGCTCCTCGCCCGCCTGGGCGGCCGGCCCGGTGGCGATGCCCGCGGTGACCAGGACGGTCGCGAGGGCGCCGGCGAGTCTGAGCCGGGTGCGGGAGCGGATCGTCGTAGTGCGCATGGTGCGACTCCTCACATGCGGATGGGTTCCCCCGGCTCGAGCGCGGCCGAGAGCGGGGGAGGGTGAGCCGTACGTCCGGCGGCGCGGGTCATCCCTTCGTCGCGCCGGCGGTGAGGCCGCCGACGAGCTGGCGCTCGGCGACCGAGTAGAAGGCGAGGGCGGGAACCATGGCCAGCACCAGGTAGGCGAAGACCTTGGCGGTGTCCGAGGAGTACTGGCCCTGGAACTGCTGCACGCCGATCGGGATGGTCCACCAGGTGGATTCGGTGAACACCAGGAGCGGCAGGAAGAAGTTGTTCCAACTGGTGACGACGGCCAGGACCGAGACGGTGCCGAGCGCCGGTCGCGCCATGGGCAGCAGGACCCGCCAGAAGAAGCCGAACGGGGTGCACCCGTCGAGCGTGGCCGCTTCCTCCAGTTCCCCCGGGATCTGCCGGAAGAAGCCGCGCAGAATGATGATGGTCATCGGAAGTCCGAACGCGGCCTGCGGGAGGATCACGCCGAGCGGGTTGTCCAGCAGGCCCATCGAGCGCAGCAGGAGGAACAGCGGCAGGGCCGCCACCGCGAAGGGGAACATCAGCCCCATCGTGAACAGGGTGAACAGCACCTCCCGCCCACGGAAGGCGAAGCGGGCGAAGGAGAACGCGGCGAGCGCGGAGACCGCGACGACGATGACGGTCGTGCCCACCGCGATCAGCGTGCTGCTGCCGAGCAGCTGCCAGAAGGCGCCGGAGCCGAGGATGTCGGTGTAGTTGGAGATCACCCACGAGTCGGGCAGCCCGATCGGGTTGCGGGAGAGCTCGTCGGTGGTCTTGAAGCCGGAGATCATCGCGTAGAGCAGCGGCACGACCATCACCGCGCCGGCGACGATGAGGACGACGTGCACCGGCAGTGTCTTGCCACGGGTTTTCCGAGCGGTCGTCACTTCCCGCCTCCTCTCATCGTCGTGGTCGCTCCTTCGAGGTCGCGGCGGAGCACGAACCGCTGGTAGGCGAGGGCGAAGACGAGGCTGATGCCGAACATGACCACGCTGATCGCGCTGGCGTATCCGACCTGGTAGCGCTTGAAGCCGTACTGGAACATGGTCACGGCCATGGTCTCGGAGTGGTGGTCGGGGCCGCCCGCGGTGGTCACCCACACCAGGTCGAAGAGCTGGATGGCTCCGATGACGGACAGGAAGACGCTGATCCGCAGGGTCGGCGCGAGCAGCGGCAGCGTGACGTTGCGGAAACGCTGCCAGGGTCCGGCGCCGTCGATGAGCGCCGCCTCGGTCAACTCACGGGGGATGGACTGGAGTCCGGCCAGGTAGAGCATCATGTGGAAGCCGAAGTACTTCCAGGTCATGACGAGGAAGAGGGTCGCCATGACGGTGGAGGGGTCGGCGAACCACTCCCCGCCCAGCCCGTCCAGGCCGATCCCGCCCAGCAGCCGGTCGGCGAGTCCGTCGTCCGGCGCGAAGATCATGCTGAACAGCACGCCGGTGATGGCCTCGCTCAGCACGTACGGCGCGAAGAACAGCATCCGGTAGACGGCCCGGCCGCGCACCTTCTGGTTGAGCAGGACGGCCATGGCGAGCGCGAACGGCAGTTGCAGGGCGAGCGACAGCAGGACCAGGACGAGGCAGCGCCACAGGTCACCGAGGAAGACGGGGTCCTCGAAGAGCCGGGTGAAGTTGTCGACCCCGATGTAGTCGGACGGCATGCCGAAGCCGCCCCAGCGGAAGAACGCGGCGTACAGGGCGAACAGGATCGGCAGCAGCACCAGCACGCCGAACAGCACCAGGGCGGGCAGCTGGAAGCCGATCGCGGTGAGCCAGTTGAGCGTGCGGCGCCGGGCCCGCCCCCGGGCCTTGCGTGCGGCCGGGGGCGGAACACCGACGTCGGGGCCGGTCCGTTTGTCCGGCAGGAACGTGGAGGTCATCGTCGGCTACTGCTCTTCCTTCGCGACCTTGGTGATCGACTCGGCGACCTGCTCGGGGGACTTGGAGCCGGCGATCAGCGCGCCGACGCTGTCGTTGACCTCCTGGCCGAGTGCGGGCGCGTACGCCTGGTCGAGGTAGAGCTGGAAACCGGTGGCGCTCTTCAACTGCGCCTGTACGGCCTTGATGTTCGGGTCGGCGATGGCGCCCTCCGCGCTCGGAACCACCGGGAGGACGCCGGTCTTCTTGACGAGTTCCAGGTCGGTGGCCTCGGAGGCGAAGAACTTCAGGAAGTCGACGGCGGCCTGGGGTGCGCCCTGGCGCAGGGCGTGTCCGCCGCCCCCGCCGAAGACCTCGGTGATGGCACCCTTGCCGCCCTCGACCGCGGGGAACGGGAAGAACCCGAGGTCGTCACCGAGTCCCTTGCCGGCGTCCGCCTCGACGACCGGCGCCCACTGGCCCATCAGTTCCATCGCGGCCTTGCCGTTGCCCACCGCGGCGGCCTGGCCGGTGGGGCTGGAGTAGGCGGCGCCGAGGAAGCCCTTCTGGAAGGGCTTCAGGTCGACGAGTTCCTTGAGGTGCTCGCCGGCCTCGACGAACTCGGCCCCCGTGAAGTCCTTGTCGTCGTTGGCCTTCTGCAGTGCCTCGGCGCCGGCGGTGCGCATCGCGAGGTAGGCCCAGTAGTACATGCCGGTCCAGGTCTCCTTGCCCGCGAGGGCGAGGGGGGTGATGCCCTTGGCCTTCAGCTTGCCCACGGCGTCGAGGAAGCCGCTCCAGGTGGTGGGGGGCGTGCTGATGCCGGCCTGCTTGAAGAGCGCCTTGTTGTACCAGAAGCCGATCATGCCGATGTCGAACGGGACGCCGTACACCTTCTCGTCGATCAGGTACGGCTCCTTCGCGACCGACAGCAGCCCGTCGGCCCACGGCTTGGTGCGGTCCGTCACATCCTCGACGAGCCCCGCGTCGACCTGCTGCTTCAGGACACCGCCACCCCAGGTGTGGAAGATGTCGGGGAGCTTCCCGGAGGCGGTCAGCGCGGTCATCTTCGACTTGTAGGCGTCGTTCTCCAGTTGAACGATCTTTATCTTGACCTTGGGGTTCTGGGCCTCGAACTTCTTGGCCAGTGCGGCCCAGACGCCCTTGGTGGGCTCGGTCGTCGAGATGTTCCACCACTCGACGGTGGTCGTCCCCGACGACCCTCCGTCCGAGTCGCCACCGCAGCCGCTCAATGCCGTCATGCTCAGACCGGCCGCGGCGGACGCCGCCAGGAACCCGCGGCGGGACAGTGCCGGGTCGCCCATTTTGCGCTCCTTGGGTACGGGACGGCGCGTCCACGCCTGTCCGGTGGACCGAAAGTTTCGGAGTTGATCCAGAAAGGTTCGTTGTTGCCGCACCCTAGAGACAGCTCCCAAACGGTGGCAACCCCTTGTACGCGGGGAATGTTGAGCGAGTCCGCCGTCGACTTGTTCCGGAAAGCGGCTGCTTCAGGAGCTCGACGGGGTGTAGGCGAACCAGTCGAAGGACGCGCTGCCCTCGGTCACGTACATGCCGATCACGCGACCGGTGAAGCCGCCGGCGACCTGTGTGGACAGGTAGCGGCCGTCCAACTCGGCCAGGGGTTCACCGCCTTCGATCGAGAAGGCCACCGTGTCGGGCCCTCCGGCCCTGACTCCCGGAGCCCGGTCCCGGGAACTCCTGGCGGTCGGCGCGACGGGGGACGTACGGACCTCGACGACCAGCGTGACCGGCCCCGCGTGCACGGGCCGGCGGACGAGGCACTGCCGTACCGGACCGATCCGGGCGACGATGCTCACCTCTCCCCCGGCGACCTCGACATCGTAGTGGTGGGCTTCATCCAGCCGAACGGACAGGCCCGCGCGGGCGGTTGCGGGGTCCAGACGCGCCGCCACCCGGCATTGCGGATGCTGCTGACGGCGTCCGACGAAGGTGTGACCCGGCCGGTCGAGGCTGTCCCCGGTCGCCCACAGGGTCAGCCACCCCGGCCGCTCGCCGAGCGACCAGGCGCCCGCCGGCCTGTCGCGCGGGGAGATCCAGTGCGGCGCGAGCTGCCCGGCGTCGAAGTCGTCGCGCTCCGGCGGGAGTTCGACGGGCTGCCAGGCGGCCGGCGCCGGATGCCGCTCTCGCACGGGTCCGACGCGGGGCCAGCCGTCCACCCACTCGACCGGGGTCAGGAAGGTCTCCCGTCCCAGGACGTGGAAGGACGGGAAGAAGCCACCGGGGCGCGTGGCCAGGAGCAGCATCCACCACGTGCCGTCGGGCGCCTGGACCAGGTCGGCGTGGCCGGTGCACTGGATCGGCTCATCGGTGCCGCTGTGGGTGAGGACCGGGTTGGCCGGCGCCGGCTCGTAGGGGCCGCGCGGGTCGCGGGCGCGGGCGATCGAGACGCTGTGGCCGTGCGCGGTGCCACCCTCGGCCAGCATCAGGTACCACCAGTCGCCGATCCGGTAGAGGTGCGGGGCCTCGGGGTGCTGAAGTCCCGTGCCGGACCACACCGGAAGGGGACCTTCCAGCACCTTGCCGGTCACCGGGTCGATGCGCGCGACCCGGACCCCGGAGACCGCGCACCAGCAGTTTCCGTCGTCGTCGAAGGCCAGGTCGGGGTCGATGCCGGGCAGGTCGATCCACACCGGGTCGGACCACGGGCCCTCGGGGCGATCGCTGGTCACAAGGAAGTTGCCCTTGCCCGACACATTGGTCGTGATCATGTGGAAGCGGCCGTCATGGTGTCGGATCGTCGGGGCGTAGATGCCACCGGAGGCCACCGTGTCGTCGGGCAGCTCCAACTGTCCGGGCCGGTCCAGCACGTTGCCGATCTGGCGCCAGTGCACGAGATCACGGCTGTGGAAGAGCGGGACACCGGGGAAGTACTCGAAGCTCGAGCACACGAGGTAGTAGTCGTCACCGACCCGGCACACACTGGGATCCGGGTGGAAGCCACCGATCACGGGATTGCCGTACGTCCGCATGCGTGTCAGTCCCTTCGAGCATCGCACGGGCGAAACTTTCGGATGATCTAACGAACGTTACGGGGCGCACTGTAGGTGGCCCGGACAGGCGGGGCAAGATGCCGTCAGCCGTGCTCGCTCGCCTTCCCGGACGTGCGTCCAAAGGCTCGCCGATGAAGCCGAGAGGGCGTGCTCCGGTGTGCGCGGTCAGGGTCGTGGGCGGAGAGTTGGTGGCGCCCCAGGAGCCCTCACCACGGCGAGGAAGTGAACCACCCCGCCGTGCACCCGCGGTTGACGCGTCAAGAAGCGCCGAATACCCGTCAGAGTGGCGTCAACGCATGCCGCCCCGCCCCGGAAATCCCTACCGTCGACCCATGGGACTCCGCGACGCGTGGCACGAGCCGGCCGGCGCAAGCGCTCCGGGACCCGGCGTGGCGGTGCACGACCGGCGCTGGGTGCGGGAGTTGCACAGTTCCGTCCGCTGCGCGGGCACGCTCCTGGTGCTACTGCTCGTCATCGACTGGGGCGAGGGCTTCTTCACCCCTTGGCGCGGGACGCTGTGGCTCGCCCTGGGCCTCCTGCTGTTCGTGGTGCTCTGCCCGCCCCGGGTGTGCGCCGGCGAGGGCTGGCTGGCGTCCCGTGGGCTGCTGCGCGAACACCGGGTCCGCACCGACCTGCTGGTCTCCGTCAGCTGCCCGGACGGAGTGAGCCGCCGGCTGGTGTTGCGGGACGCGCTCGGTGGCCGAGTGGAGATCGACCCGCAGATCCTGGTGGACAACCCGGATCTGTGGCACCGCCTGGACGAGGACGCCCAGACGTCCGTGTCCCGCGGCTCGCTCACCTGCGGCGCCCTCGTCCTGGGCCGCCTCGCCCGGCGGATCGACCACGAGACCGCCCTGCACGTGTTCAAGGTCTCCGGCCTCGAGTGACGGCGCCGCCCGCACAGGGAGGCTGGAAAAGGCCGTACGGCATGGCCCCGAGGTGTCCGTCCTCGGGCAGCCCCCCTCAGTCACCGCGGCCCGTCGCGGCAGCCGTCGGACCGGCGCGCACCCGCCTGACCTGCTGCTGACGTCCGCCGGCCCGTCTTAACGGAAGCTTGACGCGCTCAGACACCTCATCCGTGGGCCAAGGCATCACTCTCCGCCTACGCTGATCCGGCCGTACACGTGATGGCCGGATCCACACGCTGAGCCGCACCCCAGGAGCACGCCCGATGGCCACCACCGAACACCCCCCGCCCAGTCGTCTGCACTCCTGGATGCTGGAAGGTCTGTCCGACATGGGCAAGGGCGGCGGCCCCCAGGGCCCGCACGCCACGCCCGAGCCCGCGCACCAGGGCCGACGCTGGTGGCGGGTCATGTGCCTGACCGGCGTCGACTACTTCTCGACCCTCGGCTACCAGCCGGGCATCGCGGCCCTCGCCGCCGGCCTGCTCTCTCCCGTGGCGACCATCGTGCTGGTGATCGTCACCCTCGTGGGCGCCCTGCCCGTGTACCGGCGGGTGGCCGAGGAGAGTCCCCGGGGCGAGGGCTCGATCGCGATGCTGGAACGGCTGCTGTCCTTCTGGAAGGGCAAGCTGTTCGTCCTGACCCTGCTCGGCTTCGCCGCGACCGACTTCCTGATCACCATCACGCTGTCGGCGGCGGACGCCTCGACCCACCTCGTCGAGAACCCCCACCTCACGGGTGCCCTGCACGACAAGCAGCTGCTGATCACGCTGATCCTGGTGGCGCTGCTGGGCGCGGTGTTCCTCAAGGGCTTCCTGGAGGCGATCGGGGTCGCGGTCGTCCTGGTGGGCGTCTACCTGGCGCTGAACCTCGTCGTCGTCTTCGTCGGCCTGTGGCACGTCATCACGGCCGGCCACGTGGTCACCGCCTGGTCCAGCGCACTGACCGCCGAACACGGCAACGTCTTCGCCATGATCGGCGTGGCCCTGCTGGTCTTCCCCAAGCTCGCTCTCGGCCTCTCCGGCTTCGAGACCGGCGTGGCGGTCATGCCCCACGTCCAGGGCGACCCGGACGACACCGACGAACAGCCGACCGGCCGGATCCGCGACACGAAGAAACTTCTCACCACCGCCGCCCTGGTCATGAGCGCCTTCCTGATCGCCACCAGCTTCATCACCACCCTGCTGATCCCGGAGAAGGAGTTCGAGCCGGGCGGCCAGGCGAACGGACGCGCCCTGGCGTTCCTGGCGCACGACTACCTGGGCAACGCCTTCGGCACGGTCTACGACGTCTCGACCATCGCCATTCTCTGGTTCGCCGGTGCCTCCGCGATGGCCGGGCTGCTCAATCTGATGCCCCGCTACCTGCCCCGCTACGGCATGGCCCCGCACTGGGCCCGCGCGGTGCGCCCCATGGTCATCGTCTTCACCCTCGTCGCCTTCCTCGTCACCTGGATCTTCGACGCGAACGTCGACGCGCAGGGCGGTGCCTATGCCACCGGCGTACTGGTGCTGATCAGCTCCGCGGCCATCGCGGTGACGATCGCCGCCCGCAAGGCAGGCCAGCGGAACTGGACCGTCGCCTTCGCGGTGATCTCGGCGGTCTTCCTCTACACGACCGTCATGAACGTCATCGAGCGACCCGACGGCGTGAAGATCGGCGCCTGCTTCATCGCCGGCATCATCCTGGTCTCCCTGCTGTCCCGGCTGGCCCGCGCCTTCGAACTGCGCGTGACCGGCGTGACGCTGGACGACATGGCAGAACGTTTCATCCGCGACATGGCCAGCCGCAAGATGCGGTTCATCGCCAACGAGCCCGACCGCCGGGACAAGGCCGAGTACCGCGACAAGATCGAGCAGATCCGGGAGGACAACGACTTCGCCGGAGAGGACTTCGTCTTCGTCGAGGTCACGGTCGTGGACCCCTCCGAGTTCGAGTCGGGTCTGACCGTACGCGGCGAGGTCCTGCACGACCGCTACCGCGTCCTGACCCTGGAGTCGTCCTCCATACCGAACGCACTGGCCGCCCTGCTCCTGCACGCCCGCGACGCCACCGGCTGCACCCCGCACATCTACTTCGAATGGACCGAGGGCAACCCCTTCACCAACTTCCTGCGCTTCTTCCTCTTCGGCCAGGGCGAGGTCGCCCCGGTCACCCGCGAGGTCCTGCGCGAGGCGGAACCCGACCGGACCCGCCGGCCACGCGTCCACACCGGCTGAGCGCGCCACCACCCCGCCCTCGGCGCGCCCTGCCCCACATACACGGCCCGCCATCCACGACCCACCGTTCACGGCCCTATCGTGACCGCATGCAGTCCTACACGATCGGCCAGGCGGCGAAGCTGCTCGGCGTGAGCCCCGACACCGCGCGCCGCTGGGCGGACGCCGGCCGGGTGGCGACCCACCGCGACGACAGCGGGCGGCGGCTCGTCGACGGGCGGGATCTGGCCGCGTTCTCGGTGGAACTGGCCAGGGCGGCCGGCACCGACGAGGACACGCCGTACACCTCCGCCCGCAACGCCTTCCCGGGCATCGTCACGGCGATCAAACTGGGCGACGTCGCCGCCCAGGTCGAGATCCAGGCAGGCCCGCACCGGCTCGTCTCCCTGCTGACCCGCGAAGCCGTCGAGGAACTCGGCCTGGAGGTCGGCATGGAGGCGACGGCCCGCGTGAAGTCGACGAATGTACACATCGACCGCGTCTAAGACTCCCCTCGGCGTGACGTACGTGTGAACGCACATGCAACCCTGCACGATTCACACCCCAGCTCATGCGATGCCACAGCGGACTTATGCCTCGCATATGCGGAAGTATGATCGGTGCACCGGAAGGGTCCGACGGGCTCTTTGCAGGCAGACCGAGGGAGTGGACCCGTGATGACCCGTTCCGCGCGCCGGACCCGCCGGACCCTTCAGGCGGTCGGCGCGGCAGCCGCCGCACTGCTGGCCCTCGGCGCGTGCTCCTCCTCCGGCTCCTCCGAAGCGGACTCGGGCTCGGCTGGATCCGACTCCTCCGCGAAGCTCTCCGGCACGGTGACCGTCTTCGCCGCCGCCTCGCTCCAGGAGAGCTTCACGACCCTGGGCAAGCGGTTCGAGAAGGAGCACCCCGGCACGAAGGTCACCTTCAGCTTCGGCGGCAGCGACACCCTCGCCGCGAACATCACGGGCGGCGCCCCGGCCGACGTGTTCGCCGCCGCGAGCGCCAAGCCCATGGCGATCGTGACGGACGAGAAGGACACGGCCGGCCCGCCCGCCACGTTCGTCCGCAACCAGCTGGAGATCGCCACCCTGCCGGGCAACCCCGACAAGGTCACCTCCCTCAAGGACCTCACCGAGTCCGACCTGAAGGTCGTCCTGTGCGACAAGACGGTGCCGTGCGGCTCCGCCGCCCAGACGGCCCTGGAGACCGCCGGCCTCAAGCTCACCCCGGTCTCCTACGAGCAGGACGTCAAGAGCGCCCTCACGAAGGTCGAGCTGAAGGAGGCCGACGCCGCCGTCGTCTACAAGACGGACGTCAAGACGGCCGGTGACAAGGTGACAGGCGTGGAGTTCCCCGAGTCGGCAAAGGCCGTCAACGACTACCCGATCGCCCTCCTCAAGAACGCGCCCAACCCCGCCGCCGCCAACGCCTTCATCCAACTGGTGAGGTCCGCCGAGGGCCAGAAGGTCCTGACCGGGGCCGGGTTCCTCGCGCCATGACCAGGCCCGACAAGACCACGCCCGCAGACGTCCTCCCGGAGGGTGGGCGGCGGCGGCCTCTGCGGACAGGCGCCCGCCGAGGCGTGCCCCTGCCCCTCCTCGTCCCCGCCCTGGCAGGGCTGGCGTTCCTGCTCCTCCCGCTGGTCGCCCTGCTCGTACGAGCTCCCTGGCGCAGCCTCCCCGAGCAGCTGACCAGCGCGGAGGTCTGGGAGGCCCTGCGCCTGTCCCTGGTGTGCGCCACGGCGGCGACCGCCCTGAGCCTGGTCGTCGGCGTCCCCCTGGCCTGGCTGCTGGCCCGCACCGACTTCCCCGGACGCGGTCTGGTCCGCGCCCTGGTGACCCTGCCCCTGGTCCTGCCCCCGGTGGTCGGCGGCGTCGCACTGCTGCTCGCCCTCGGCCGCAACGGCGTGGCCGGGCAGTGGCTGGACTCCTGGTTCGGGATCACGCTCCCGTTCACCACGGCCGGCGTGATCCTCGCGGAGACCTTCGTGGCGATGCCGTTCCTCGTCATCAGCGTCGAGGGCACCCTGCGCGCCGCCGACCCGCGCTACGAGGAGGCGGCCACCACCCTCGGCGCCTCCCGCTTCACCGCGTTCCGCCGGGTCACGCTGCCGCTGATCATGCCGGGCATCGCAGCGGGCTCCGTCCTCGCCTGGGCACGAGCCCTCGGCGAGTTCGGGGCCACGATCACCTTCGCGGGCAACTTCCCGGGCCGGACCCAGACCATGCCACTCGCGGTCTACCTGGCCCTCCAGAACGACCCGGCAGCCGCCATCGCCCTCAGCCTGGTCCTGCTGGGCGTATCGATCGCGGTCCTGGCAGGCCTGCGCGACCGCTGGACAACACCCTCATGACCCCCCGACCCGCCCGATTCGGCGCCCCACCCACCCTGCCCAGCTGGGTTGGCCGACCGCATCAACGCACCCCAGCCTGCCGCCAGTCATGCCACTCAGGACGACAAGGGCGAGCACAAGCGACACCCCACCCCACAACCTGCGGACAGTCACACCACTCAAGACGACACCGGCGAGCACAAGCGACACCCCACCCCACAACCTGCGGGCAGTCGTGCCGCTTGGGGCGGCACGGGTGGGCGCAGGCGGTACCCCGTCAGCGCCGGGCAGCGCGACCCACCCCCGGCCCGCACCGACCCCGGTCACGCACAGACTCCAGGAAACGCCCCTCATGACCAACGTCGACGACACCACAACCGGCGCCACCGCCACCGCCAGCGGCACAGGCACCGGCACAGGCACGGGCACGGGCACCCACACCGAAGGCCTCAACGCCCACCTCATCGTCGCCCGCGACACCTTCCGCCTCGACGTCACCCTCACCGCCGCCCCCGGCGACGTCGTCGCCCTGCTCGGCCCGAACGGCGCCGGCAAGACCACCGCCCTGCGCGCCCTCGCCGGCCTCGCCCCGCTCACCGGCGGCCACCTGCGCCTGGACGGGGCCGAGTTGGACCGTACGCCCCCCGAGTCCCGCCCGGTCGGCGTCGTCTTCCAGGACTACCTGCTCTTCCCACACCTCTCCGCCCTGGACAACGTGGCCTTCGGGCCCCGCTGCCACGGCGCGACCAAGACGGAGGCCCGCGCGCAGGCCGCCGAGTGGCTGAACCGCATGGGCCTCGCCGACCACGCCGGTGCCAAGCCCCGCCGCCTCTCCGGCGGCCAGGCCCAGCGCGTCGCCCTGGCCCGAGCCCTGGCCACCAGTCCCCGTCTGCTCCTCCTCGACGAACCCCTGGCAGCCCTGGACGCCCGCACCCGCCTGGAGGTGCGCGCCCAACTCCGCCGCCACCTCGCCGAGTTCGAGGCCGTCGCCGTCCTGGTCACCCACGACCCGCTGGACGCCATGGTGCTGGCCGACCGGCTGGTGGTCGTGGAGCACGGCCGGGTCGTCCAGGAGGGCACACCCGCCGACATCGCCCGTCACCCCCGCACGGACTACATCGCACAGCTGGTCGGCCTCAACCTCTACAGAGGCCAGGCCGAAGGCCACACGGTCCGTCTGGACGCCGGCCCCGCCATCACCACCACGGAGGACCTCTCCGGACCGGTCTTCGTCGCGTTCCCCCCGAGCGCCGTGACCCTCCACCGCGACCGCCCCACCGGCTCCAGCGCCCGCAACCTGTGGCGCTGCGAAGTGGCCGGCCTGGAGACCCACGGCGACCAGATCCGCGTGGACCTCACCGGCGGACTCCCCCTCGCCGCCGACCTCACGACGGTCGCGGCGGCGGAGCTCGACCTGCACCCGGGCGCACCGGCCTGGGCAACGGTCAAGGCGAGCCAGACTCACGCATACCCGGCATAAGCCCTGCCTCCGACTACCGTGGGGGCCCCACTCCCCACCCCCAACGAGGCCCTCTCCATGAGCCTGAGCATCCGCAACCAGCTCCCCGGCACCGTCACCGCCGTCACCCCCGGCGAGGTCATGGCCACGGTCAAGGTCCGCCTCACCGGCGGCCGGAACCTCACCGCGGCGATCACCCTGGAGGCCGCCGAGGAACTCGGCCTCGCCGCGGGTTCCGCCGTACACGCCCTGGTGAAGTCGACGGAGATCTCCCTGGCCACCGCCCCCGTCGAAGGCGTCTCCATCCGCAACCAGCTCGCGGGCACCGTCCGCGACCTCACGACCGGCGGCGCCATGGCCTCCGTCAAGGTCGCCCTCGACGGCGACGACCTGACGGCGGTGATCACCAGGGACGCCGTGACGGACCTGGCCCTCGCACCCGGCACGGCGGTCGTCGCCCTGATCAAGTCGACCGAGATCTCCCTCGCGACCCCGTAACGCACAGGGGCTCCGCCCGACGAACCGACGCACAGGGGCTCCGCCCGACGAACCGCCGGACGGAGCCCTCATCACCTAGTGGCCCTCACCACGTACTACGCGTCAGTCCTCCCGAGTACTACACGTCAGTCCTCGTACGCCTCCAGCGGCGGGCAGGAGCAGACCAGGTTCCTGTCGCCGAAGGCCTGGTCGATCCGACGCACCGGCGGCCAGTACTTGTCCGCCACCGACACACCGGCAGGGAAGACGGCCTCCTCGCGCGTGTAGGCGTGCTCCCACTCCCCGCCCAGCGCTCCGGCGGTGTGCGGCGCGTTCCGCAGCGGGTTGTCTTCCGCGGACCACTCGCCATTGCCAACCTTCTCGATCTCCGCACGAATGGCGATCATCGCCTCGCAGAACCGGTCGAGCTCGGTCAGGTCCTCGGACTCGGTCGGCTCGATCATCAGCGTGCCGGCCACCGGGAAGGACATCGTCGGCGCGTGGAAGCCGTAGTCGATGAGCCGCTTGGCGACGTCGTCGACGCTCACACCGGTCGCCTTGGTCAGCGGCCGCAGATCGATGATGCACTCGTGCGCGACCAGCCCGCCCGGGCCGGTGTAGAGCACCTGGTAGTGCGGCTCCAGACGCTTGGCGATGTAGTTGGCACTGAGCACCGCCACCTGCGTGGCCCGCTTGAGCCCCTCCCCGCCCATGAGACGGACGTACGCCCACGAGATCGGCAGGATCCCGGCGGACCCCCAGGGCGCGGCCGAGATCGGCCCGACGCCCGTCTCCGGTCCGGCCGCGGGCTGCAGCGGGTGGTTCGGCAGATACGGCGCCAGGTGCGCGCGCACGCCCACCGGGCCGACACCCGGCCCACCGCCGCCGTGTGGGATGCAGAAGGTCTTGTGCAGGTTCAGGTGCGAGACGTCACCGCCGAAGTGCCCCGGCTTGGCCAGGCCCACCAGCGCGTTCAGGTTGGCACCGTCGACGTACACCTGCCCGCCCGCCTCGTGCACCTGGGCGCAGATGTCGGCGACGTGCTCCTCGAAGACACCGTGTGTCGACGGGTAGGTGATCATCAGCACCGACAGCTCGTCCCGGTACTGCTCGATCTTCGCCCGCAGGTCCTCGACGTCGATCTCGCCGTCACCGGCGGTCTTCACGACGACGACCTTCATCCCCGCCATGACCGCGCTGGCGGCGTTGGTGCCGTGCGCCGACGAGGGGATCAGGCACACGGTCCGCTGATCGTCACCGTTCGCACGGTGATACCCGCGTACGGCGAGCAGCCCGGCCAGCTCGCCCTGCGAGCCGGCGTTGGGCTGCAGCGACACGTTGTCGTACCCGGTGACCTCGGCGAGCCGCTCCTCCAGCTCGCGGATGAGCGTGAGGTAGCCCTGCGCCTGCTCGGCGGGCGCGAACGGGTGCAGCTGCCCGAACTCGGGCCAGGTGACCGGCTCCATCTCGGCGGTCGCGTTGAGCTTCATGGTGCAGGAGCCCAGCGGGATCATGCCCCGGTCGAGGGCGTAGTCGCGGTCGGCCAGGCGGCGCAGGTAGCGCAGCATCGCGGTCTCGGAGCGGTACTGGTGGAACACGGGGTGCGCCAGGTACTCGTCGCTCCGCAGCAGCGCGTCCGGCAGAGTCTCCTCGGTGACCGCGTCGAGCGCCTCGATGTCGCCCTCGACCCCGAACGCGGCCCATACGGCGCCCAGCTGGGCCCGCAGAGTGGTCTCGTCGCAGGCCATGGACACGTGGTCACCGTCGACGAGCCGCAGATTGACGCCGTTGGCCCGCGCGGCCGCGACGGTCTCGGCGGCCCTCCCCGGCACCCGGACGGTCAGCGTGTCGAAGTAGGAGCCGTGCACGACCTCGACCCCGCCGGCCGTCAGGCCCGCGGCGAGGACCGCGGCGTACCTGTGGGTGCGCCGCGCGATGGTCCGCAGGCCGTCGGGGCCGTGGTAGACGGCGTACATACCGGCCATCACCGCGAGCAGCACCTGCGCGGTGCAGATGTTGCTGGTCGCCTTCTCCCGGCGAATGTGCTGCTCACGGGTCTGCAAAGCGAGCCGGTACGCCTTGTTCCCGTCGGCGTCCACTGACACCCCGACGAGCCGTCCGGGCAGGCTGCGCGCGAACTTCTCGCGCACCGCCATGTATCCGGCGTGCGGGCCGCCGAAGCCCATCGGCACACCGAAGCGCTGCGTCGTGCCGACCGCGATGTCCGCGCCGAGCTCCCCCGGGGACTTCAGCAGCGTCAGCGCCAGCAGATCGGCGGCGACGGTCACCAGCGCCCCGAGTTCGTGCGCCTGCTCGATCACGGGCTTGATGTCGCGTACGGCACCGGAGGCGCCCGGGTACTGGAGCAGCACGCCGTTGATCTCACGCCCGGCGATCTCGGCCGGAATACCGTCGCTGAGATCGGCGACCACGACCTCCACACCGGTCGGCTCGGCGCGGGTCTCGATCACCGCGATGGTCTGCGGCAGCGTGTCCGCGTCGACCAGGAAGAGGCCCTTCTTGTTCTTGCCCATGCGCCGCGACAGCGCCAGGGCCTCGGCGGCCGCGGTGCCCTCGTCGAGCAGCGAGGCGCCCGAGGTCGGCAGCCCGGTGAGGTCGGCGACCATGGTCTGGAAGTTGAGCAGGGCTTCGAGCCGCCCCTGGGAGATCTCGGGCTGGTAAGGGGTGTACGCCGTGTACCAGGCGGGGTTCTCCATGACGTTCCGCAGGATGACGGGCGGCGTGAAGGTCCCGTAGTACCCGAGCCCGATCATGGAGTCGAGAACCTGGTTCCGGTCGGCCAGCGAGCGCAGCTCGGCCAGCACCTCGGCCTCGGTGCGGGCCCCCGGCAGCTCCAGCGTGTCGGCGTTCTTGATCACGTCCGGGACCGCGGCGGCGGTGAGCTCGTCGAGCGAGCCGTACCCGACCTGCGCGAGCATCTTGGCCCGCGCCTCCTGGTCGGGCCCGATGTGGCGCTGCTCGAAGGGGATTCCCTGCTCGAGCTCGGAGAGCGGAATGCGATGGGCGGTCATTACGGAGGCCTCCTGGTCTGACACGACCTTCGAGGGTCACCGCGGCGCGGGTACCCGGACGGCCTCCCCCTCTGTCATCTCAACCTGAGAGCTTCACCGGACACCCGAGGGCACCCGACTTTCACCGTCGGTGAGAGCGGAAGCCGTCGACGCCGTCGGCACCCGCCCTGCTTTCCAGAGTGACCTCGTCCGTGCGGTACGTGGGCCTGAGAGATTCCGGGGAGGATTTGCTCCTTCGGCGCCTCCGATGATGTCTGGAGGACTCTCCCGCACGGGGTCAGCAGCCGTTTGTCAGCGTACCAGCGCGGTCCACGCTCCAACCTTCGAGTGGCCGCCTTCCAGATTCTGCTCTTTTGTAGTGCCTACGGATGAGTTGCGACCATGTGGAGGGCCCGTGCAGACCGACATCGATCCGCGCAACCTGATCGGCCGCAAGGCGTTCGACCGCAACGGCACCAAGCTCGGCACCATCGACGAGGTCTACCTCGACGACGCGACCGGTGAACCGGAGTGGGCCGCCATACGCACCGGCCTCTTCTCCCGGGACGCCTTCGTCCCCCTGGAACCGAGCGAACTGATCGAGGGCACCCTCCACGTCCCCTACGACCGCGCCCTGATCAAGGACGCCCCCGACTTCGGCGTGGGCCGCCACCTCTCCCCCGAACAAGAACTCCAGCTCTACCACCACTACGGCCTGGACCTGGGCGCCCCTCCCCCCATCCCGGACCACACCTTCGGCAAACTGGCAGGCACCGACGACCCCTGACCCTCACAGCCACCCCGCCGCCAACCTGCGGGCAATCGTGCCGCTCGGGGCGGCACCAGTGGGCCCAGGCGGCACAGGCGCCACCCCGTCAGCCTGCGGGCAGTCGTGCCGCTCGGGGCGGCACGGGTGGGCGCAGGCGGCACCCCGTCAGCGCCGGGCTGCGCCACCCACGCCCGGCCCACACCAACTCCGGTCACGCACGAACCCCGCGAACCGCGAACCTCCGTCCGCAGACGCCCCCGCATCCCCTCTCGGCCGACGCGGGTGCACCTCGCGCACCCATCCCGCCGGCCCACCTCCCACCTCCCACCTCCCACCAACTCATCCGGACACCCACTCATCCGCACAACCCCCACCGCGCTTCACCCCGCCCGCACCCGGCCCCCCTCCGCCGAAGACGCCCCGCCCTCAGCCGCCCCAGGTCGTCGCTCCACCAACGGCAACGGCTCCGCCGGCTCCAGGTCCGGATCGTCGACCCGGAAGGTCCGCACACGCCCCGGCTCCGAGTCCGGTGTCTCGAACCGCACGGTCACCCGCCCGAGCCCGCTCCCCTGCACCCACCCGTGCCCGTACTCGGCATGGGCGACATCGTGCCCCGAGACCCACCGCCGCTCGACCGGCGCGGCCGGCTCCACCGCGGGCACCTCGTCGGCGTCCTCCACCGACCCGGCGCTGTCCGCCAGCTCCCCCGCCGCCTGCGCGAACAGGTCCTCCTGTGTGTAGTCGGCCAGGCCGCTCACGCCCACTCCCAGCAGCCGCACACCCCCTGTCGTGTCCACCGAGTCCAACAGGCGCGCGGCCGCCTCCCGCACCACCGCCGGATCGTCCGTGGGCCCCCGCAAGGTCTCGGACCGGGTCAGCGTCGAGAAGTCGTATCTCCGCACCTTCAGCACGATGGTCCGCCCGGACAGTCCCGAGCCCCGCAACCGCCGGACACACCGGTCGGCCAGCCGCTGCACCTCCAGCCCCACCCTGACCCGGTCGTGGATGTCGACGTCGTACGTGTCCTCCACGGACACCGACTTCGCCTCCCGCTCGGCCACCACCGGCCGCTCGTCGTGCGCCAGCGCCATGGCGTACAGCGCGTGCCCATGGGCCTTGCCCAGCAGCCGTACGAGTTCGTCCTCACCCGCCTCGGCGATCTCGTCGATCGTGTGGATCCCGGCCCGCCGCAGATGGTCGCCCGTGGTCGGCCCCACCCCCGGCAGCGTCCGCACCGACATCGGCCCGAGCAGGGCCCGCTCGGTCCCCGGTTCGATGACCACCAGTCCGTCGGGCTTGGCCTGCTCCGAGGCGATCTTCGCGAGCATCTTGGAGGCGGCGAGGCCCACCGACCCCGTGAGCCCGGTGACGGCCCGTATGTCGGTCCTCAGCTTCGCCCCGGCCAGCCGCGCCGACGCGTCGTCCCAGGCCGCTCCCCCGGCCTCCAGGTCCACGAACGCCTCGTCCAGGCTCAACGGCTCCACAAGAGGCGACAGCGCCCGCAGAAGCCCCATCACCTGCTCGCTGATCGACCGGTAGAACGCCCCGCGCGGCACCAGATACGCCGCGTTCGGGGCGAGCCGACGCGCCTGGGCCATCGGCATCGCCGAATGCACTCCGAAGACCCGTGCCTCGTACGACGCCGTGGCCACCACGCCACGCGGCCCGAGCCCGCCCACGACGACGGCCTTCCCGCGCAGGCTCGGCTTGGAGGCCTGCTCCGCCGAAGCGAAGAAGGCATCCATGTCGAGATGCAGGATCGTGGGCGCGCTTCTCACATCTCCGATGCTGCCCTACGCCACTGACAATGCCGTCTCCGAAGAGCGGGGCGGACTGTCAGACCGCCCGGTTGCGCCGCCGCGCCAGCTCGTCCGCGGGGTTGTGCCCGACAAGGGTCTCCCCGGTGTCGATCCGCTCCCCGTGCAGCTGAGAAAGCGCGTTCTCCACGTCCCGCCACACGACACCCACGGCGATCCCGAAGATGCCCTGGCCGCCCTGCAGCAGCGCGTGGACCTCGTCCGGCGAGGTGCATTCGTAGACCGTGGCACCGTCGCTCATCAACGTCATGCGCTCCAGGTCGCAGAAACCGCGTTCCCTCAGGTGCTGAACGGTGGTGCGGATGTTCTGCAGCGACACCCCGGTGTCCAGAAAGCGCTTGACGATCTTCAGGACGACAACGTCCCGGAAGCTGTAGAGACGCTGCGTCCCCGACCCGTGGGCGGGCCGCACACTCGGCTCGACGAGACCGGTGCGGGCCCAGTAGTCCAGTTGCCGGTAAGTGATACCGGCGGCCGCGCAGGCCGTCGGACCGCGGTAGCCGATCTGCTCGGACGCCATGGACGTCGCCCCTCCGCTGCTCGGCACGGCCGTCGGTCGCTGCGGAGCGTGATCGGCCGCGTTGCTGTGAAGCGGGTACGGACCGCTCGCCCCGAGACCGCGTCCGGGGGCACCCCCAGCCGTACCGTCGCCGCTGCTTCTCACGCCGACCTCCGTCCTTGACCTGCCTTCTCGACGGTAGGCAGTCACCAGGGGCGCGTCAACGATCGCCACACTCGGCACGCCGGGTGATAATCACCCTTCGAGTGGTTTCCCGCACCCCACCGCGGGGAAAGGCTAGCCGAATGTGCTCGGAGCGGCCCGCAGGACTCTCTCACGCGCCGCTGGCAAATGCCGGCATTTGAGGCGTCAACGGACCTTGCCAGGCCCCGCGGGCTGGTTCGCCCACGAGGCGGCGGACGCCTCACTGGCTGCTGGTTCCGAAGTCCTCGGGCGAGATCTGGTCGAGGAACTCGCGGAACTTCTCCACCTCGTCCTCCTGCTCGTCCGGAATCGCGATGCCGGCGTCGTCGAGCACACCGTCACTGCCATAGATCGGCGTCCCGGTGCGCAGGGCCAGCGCTATGGCGTCGGACGGCCGGGCGCTCACCTCGACACCGCTGGCGAAGACCAGCTCCGCGTAGAAGACGCCTTCACGCAGGTCCGTGATGCGCACTTCGGTGAGCTCCTGCCCGACGGCCTCCAGCACGTCCTTGAACAGGTCATGGGTCAGCGGTCGAGCGGGGGCCATGCCCTGCTGCGCGAAAGCGATCGCCGTAGCCTCCCCAGGCCCGATCCAGATGGGGAGGTAGCGGTCGCCTCCCACTTCACGCAGGAGCACGATCGGTTGGTTGGAGGGCATTTCGACCCGGACACCTACGACATCGAGCTCGTTCACACAGCAACCCTAGGCCGTGCCCGGGATGTTTGGGTAGTCGGGCAGGGAACGGGTGGCCTATCCGACCCGTGCGAACCCTCCCGCTTCACGGCAGCCGCACGCCCAGCGCGGTCTGCACGAGCGCCGCGTGCAGCTTCACCGTGAGCCCCGCCAGCTCCTTCGTACGGGCCTCGGCGTGTGCCCTGGTCTGCGGGTTGCGATGGCGCCTCAGCGGGGCCACCACCTGGTCGACCAGCCCCGCCTCCCGGTCGGCCGCCGCCTTCATCACCCGCAGATGCCGCGGCTCGATCCCGAACCGCCCGAGCTCGACGATGAGCGAGGCCACAGTGGCCGCCTCGGCGTCGTACGCCCCGTCGGGCAGCGGAGTGATCAGCCCGTAGGACTCCCACTCCTGAAGTTCCTGCTCGCCGATCCCGGCGGCGGCCATCAGCTCGGCCCGCCCGATCCTGGCCGCCGTCGGCGCCTCGATTTCCGCGAGACCCTCGCCGTCCCGCTGCCGGCTCACCGTCGGCAGTGGCGCGGCCTCACCGCGTTCCATGGCGTCAAGGTGCTCGCGGATCACCTTGAGTGGCAGATAGTGGTCCCGCTGCATCCTCAGGACGTGACCGAGGCGCTCGACGTCGTCGGCGCTGAACTTGCGATACCCCGACGGGGTCCGCTGCGGCTCGATGAGCCCCTCCGACTCCAGAAAACGGATCTTGGAGATGGTGACTTCGGGGAACTCGTCACGCAGCGCGTTCAGCACCGTGCCGATGCTCATCAGCCCGCTGTCCGTGGCGGCGGTACCGTGCCCGGCACCGCCGCTCGGTGTTTGCAGCATGGACCTTCCCGGGAGGGTCAGTAGCCCCGCTGGCTCGCGTAGAAGACCAGCCGGTACTTGCCGATCTGCACCTCGTCACCGTTCGACAGAGCGACCTGGTCGATCCGCTCACGGTTGACGTACGTGCCGTTCAGACTGCCCACGTCGGCCACCGTGAACGAGCCGTCCGGACCACGGCGGAACTCAACGTGCCGACGGGAGACCGTCACGTCGTCCAGGAAGATGTCGCTCTGCGGGTGACGCCCGGCCGTGGTCAGATCGCCGTCCAGCAGGAAGCGGCTGCCCGAGTTCGGACCACGACGCACCACCAGGAGCGCCGAGCCGAGCGGCAGCGCGTCGACGGCAGCCTGCGCCTCCGGGGAGAGCATGGGCATCTGCGTCTGGCCCGTGACCTCGGCGTCGTAGGCCTCGAGCCCGGAGATGGAGATCGTGGACGTCGTCTCGGAAGGACGCTCGGGCGTTGCCCCGGCCCGCAGCGGAGCGCCGCAGTTGGAGCAGAAGCGGCTGTTCTCCGCGTTGCGGTTACCGCACCTCGTACACACCAGGGCCGACATAGGGGAAAACCCTCCACCCGAACTTGAGGTTGACGGTTGCCCGAAACCTATGCCTCCGGACTGGGCAGGGTCAACTGACGGCGCGCCCTGACCTCCGGAAACGTCATCACCCGGACCATCGAGCTGGTCCCGGAACAACGGCCGCTGGCCTTCCGCGTCGGGCTGTGCGCGATGACGGGCGGTCGCATTGTCGCTGCCCTCTCGCGCGCTCTTGCCGAACAACTTCGCAAACAACTTCACGGGCGATTCCCCTTGACCGAAACAGACCCGCCCGTGGGGCAGGACGAACCCTGATTGAACACACCGGTCGATCCGGACATCCTCACAACGTCCGTGTCCACCGGACAGTTTCCACCACGCACCACCCAATCGGTGCGCCGACCCCCCGCAACCTCATGCCCTAGCCGGACGTCCCCCATGCACCCCCGGTTCACTGGGAGGACGACCGAGCGTAGTCAGGCCGCTTCGCCGCTCGCAAGGCGTCCACGACGATCTTGTCCGACCGCTCGACGGTCACGGTGGCCTGCTCCTTCTCGAGAGTCTGCACCACGCCTCCAGGGATGTTGAGCGCCGGTTCGAGGTCCTGCGGCTTGCCGATGACCTTGAAACGGTAGGGGGTGTTGATCTTGTTCCCGTCGACGCTCACGCTCTTGCCGGAGTCGGCCAGATAGGTGCCCGCGACGACCCGCACGCCGTTCACCTGGATCGCCTCGGCCCCGGCCGCGCGCAGCTCCTGGATCGCGTCGAGCAGCATGTCCGCTTTGACCGCCCCCTTCATGTCGTCGACGGTCATCGTGATGCCCGGTCCCTGCGCGGCCACCGTGCCCGCCAGGATGCCGAGCTGCTTCTCCTTCTCGACCGTCTGCTTGCGGGCCTCCTCCGCCTGGTCCGAGCTGTTCTCCAACTCGTCCCGCTGCTTCTCGAGACCCTGTTTCTCGTCTTCAAGACGCTGTGTACGGTCATCCAGTTCATCGAGGATACGAACAAGATCTTCCTGACGCGCCCCCCGCAGAGCGCTGTCACTGTCACTGTTCGACGCCACCTGCACGGCGAGGCCGAATCCCAGCCCGAACAGCAGTACCGCGACGATGAGTTGGGCCCTGGTGACACGCGGCGGCCACAGCCCGTCCACCAGCCGCTGACGGCCGGTCAGCTGCGGCGGCCCCTCGGAGGCGTCCGCGGCCGCCGCGGGAGGCTCGGCGGTGACTTCCTCCGGCAGCTCCCTGCGCAGCCTGTTCTCCGGCGTCTCGTCCTGGTTGCTCATCCGCCTCACGCCCGGAACACATGCCGGCGGATCGCCGCGGCGTTGGAGAAGATCCTGATCCCGAGCACGACCACGACACCGGTGGACAGCTGGGCACCGACGCCCAACTTGTCGCCCAGGAACACGATCAGCGCGGCCACGACCACGTTCGACAGGAACGACACGACGAAGACCTTGTCGTCGAAGATGCCGTCGAGCATGGCCCGCAGACCTCCGAAGACGGCGTCGAGGGCCGCCACCACGGCGATCGGCAGATAAGGCTCGACAACCGCCGGAACCTCGGGACGGACCAACAGGCCGGCCACGACTCCGACGACGAGGCCCAGTACGGCGATCACGATGTGCCCTTCTCACTTCTCGGCTGTGCTGTACGTACGATCACACTCGGTGCGGCGGGCAGCCGGAGGTCGTCCGCCACGGAAATGGCGGTCCGGATGCCGTAGTTCTCCTGCAGGGCATGCAGATACAGGCCGTCGGCGCTGTTCTGGAACCTGGTGCTCAGCCGCTTGCCGTCCCCCACGGCAAGCACCGTATACGGCGGAACGAGCGGCTTGTTGTCCACCAGTATCGCGTCGCCCGCGGCCCTGATCGCCGACAGCGCCGTCAGCCGCTGCCCGTTGATCGACACCGCCTCGGCGCCCGATTCCCACAGTCCGTTGACCACCCGCTGCATGTCCCGGTCACGCACCCGCCCGGTGTCGGAGAACCCGGAGGTCTCGCGGGGGCCGCCGTCACCTCCGGAGGTGGCTTCCTTGGCGTCGTCCACGACCAGTTTCACCCCGGGGCCCCGCACGGCCGTGGCACCCGAGAGAATGCCCACGAGTTCCGCCTTTTCGCTGCCGCCGCTGTCCCTGAGGGCCGCCCGCTGGCGCGCGCTCACGTCGTCGCGCAGCTCGTCGACGGAGTCCTCCAGCTTGTCCGCGGCCTCGGTCTCCCGGTCGATGCGGTCGATCAGTTCCTCGCGCTCCTTGGCGACGACCGGAGCGGCCACCCGGGCCTGGGCGGCCCCGACGGTCACGACCAGTGCGGCGAGCACCAGGCCGGCGGCCAGACCCAGCTTCGACCGCAGCGTCTTGGGCAGCCCTCCGTCGCCCGCTTCCTTCTTGCGGACGGCGGCCTCGGCGTACCCGTCGTCGAGGCTGTGGTCCATGACGTTGGTGAGCAGCGACATGGACGCGTCCGGGCGCGAGGGGCGCGGAGGAGTGCTCCGAACGGGGGGCTGCTGCGGCATGCCGCACATCGTCGCACGTCGCGACCACTACCTCCGAATGGCCCCACCGGCGTGCCGGGCAGGCCCCGTGGGGACACCTGCCCGACACGCACGCGTACGAGGGTTCAACGCCCGGCGCTGTCCACGACCGCCGCCCACTCGTCCAGCAAGGCCTGGGCGGAGGCGTCGTCCGGCCCCTCCGCCCACAGGTGAGTGACCGCTTCCGCCGGGTCCGGCAGCACCATGACCCAGCGCCCGTCGGTCTCCACCACCCGCACACCATCAGTTGTGTCCACGAAGCGATCTCCAGCCGCCTCGACGACCCGCCGCATCACCAGGCCCTTGACGGCCCAGGGAGTCGCCAGATCCCGCTTGAGGACGTGCGCCCGGGGAATCCGCGCATCGATCTGGCTGAGCGTCAACTGCGTCCGCGCCACCAGCCCGATCAGCCGCACGAAGGCCGCCGTACCGTCGAAGACACTGCTGAACTCGGGGACGATGAACCCGCCCTTGCCGTCCCCGCCGAAGATCGTCGTCTCGTCCCGACCGACGCGGGTCAGGTCGTCCGGAGAAGTGGTCGTCCACTCCACCTGCGTCCCGTGATACGCCGCCACCTGCTCGGCGATCCTCGTCGTGGTCACCGGCAACGCGACGCGGCCACTGCGCCGCTCCGCCGCCACCAGGTCGAGCATGACGAGCAGAGCGCGATCGTCCTCGACGATCCGCCCCTTCTCGTCGACCAGCGACAACCGCTCACCGACGGGGTCGAACCGCACCCCGAACGCGGCCCGTGCCGACGCCACGATCTCTCCCAGCCGCACGAGCCCCGACCGGCGCCCGTCTGCCGACTCGGTGGGCCTGGACTCGTCGAGCCCCGGGTTGATGGTCAGCGCGTCCACACCGAGCTTTCCGAGCAGGCTGGGCAGGACGAGCCCGGCGCTGCCGTTCGACGCGTCGACGACGACCTTGAGCCCGGACTCGGAAATGCCCGTGGTGTCGACGTTCCGCAGCAACGACCCTGTGTACGAGTCGAAGACACTGGCAGGGAAATGCAGGTCCCCGATCTCACCCGGGAACGCCCGCCGGTACTCCTGCCGTGCGAACACCCGGTCCAGCTTCCGCTGGCTTCCCTGCGAAAGATCAGCCCCGTTCCCGTCGAAGAACATGATGTCCACGGAATCCGGAACACCGGGCGTTGTCCGGATCATGATCCCGCCGGCACTGCCCCGCGCGGTCTGCTGCCGCGCCACCGGCAGTGGCACGTTCTCCAGGTCTCGTACGTCGATGGCGCTGGCCTGCAGGGCGGAGATGACCGCCCGCTTGAGCGCACGCGCACCACGGGAGTGGTCACGAGCCGTGGTGACGGTCGAGCCCTTCTTGAGCGTGGTCGCGTAGGCGCCGGCGAGACGCACGGCCAGCTCGGGCGTGATCTCCACGTTCAGGATCCCGGACACTCCACGGGCGCCGAAGAGGTGTGCCTGCCCTCTGGACTCCCAGATCACCGAGGTATTGACGAAGGCGCCGGCCTCGATGGTCTTGAACGGGTAGACCCGCACATTGCCCTGCACGATCGATTCTTCACCGATCAGGCACTCGTCTCCGATGACGGCGCCGTCCTCGATCCGGGCCGCGCGCATGATGTCGGTGTTCTTTCCGACGACACAGCCCCGCAGGTTGCTGTGCTGACCGACGTACACGTTGTCGTGCACGACGGCCTTGTGCAGGAAGGCCCCGGTTTTCACGACGACGTTCGAGCCGATGACGGTGTGCTCACGGATTTCGGCGCCGGCCTCGACCTTGGCGTAGTCACCGATGTATAGGGGACCGCGAAGAACGGCGTCGGGATGCACCTCGGCGCCTTCCGCCACCCACACGCCCGGGGAGATCTCGAAGCCGTCGAGATCGACGTCGACCTTGCCCTCCAGGACGTCGGCCTGCGCCTTCACGTAGCTCTCGTGGGTACCGACGTCCTCCCAGTAGCCCTCGGCGATGTAGCCGTAGATCGGCTTGCCTTCCTTCATCAACTGCGGGAAGACATCACCGGACCAGTCGACGGAGACATCGGCCTCGACATAGTCGAAGACCTCGGGCTCCATCACGTAGATACCCGTGTTCACGGTGTCCGAGAAGACCTGGCCCCAGGTCGGCTTCTCCAGGAAGCGCTCGACCTTGCCCTCCTCGTCGACGATCGTGATGCCGAACTCCAGCGGGTTGGGCACACGCGTCAGGCAGACGGTGACCAACGCACCCTTTTCCTTGTGGAAATTGATGAGCTCGGTGAGATCGAAGTCGGTCAGGGCATCACCGGAGATGACGAGGAAAGCATCGTCCTTCAGCGCCTCTTCGGCGTTCTTGACGCTTCCGGCGGTACCGAGTGGCTTCTCCTCATTGGCGTAGGTGAGCTCCATACCGAGCTCCTCACCGTCACCGAAGTAGTTCTTGACCAGCGAGGCCAAGAACTGGACAGTAACGACGGTCTCGTTGAGCCCATGCCTTTTGAGCAGCCGCAGAACGTGCTCCATGATCGGCCTGTTGGCCACCGGCAGGAGCGGCTTGGGCATGCTCGAGGTCATAGGGCGAAGGCGTGTGCCTTCGCCTCCGGCCATCACGACGGCCTTCATGTCGGAAGCGTCCTCCTATAAAGAGATGACGGTCTAGCCGACTTCACCCGTCAGATTGTCCCGCACTTTTCCGCCGCGGGCCATCGGGCCGATACAGCCGTTGAATCAGCGAGTTCGGTCGGCCATGGCGTCCGCACGAACCAGGCGGCGGACCTGTACCACGTAGAGGACTCCTGCCCACCAATACAGCGTTGTACCCCATCCGGCGAACGCCCATCCGAAAATAGCACCGAGTGACGCGATCCATCCGCTTCCGTCACTGAGCAGCAGCAGGGGGAAGGCGTACATCAGGTTGAAGGTGGCGGCCTTGCCCAGGAAGTTCACCTGGGGAGGTGGATAGCCGTGGCGTCTGAGGATGCCCACCATCACCAGCAGGACCAACTCGCGTGCCAGAAGTGCAGCGGTCAACCAGATCGGCAGAATCTCGCGCCAGGTGAGACCGACCAAAGTCGAAAGAATGTAGAGCCGGTCAGCCGCGGGATCCAGGAGCCGGCCGAGACTGCTGATCTGGTTCCAACGCCGGGCCAGCTTCCCGTCCAGGTAGTCAGTGACCCCACTCAAAGCCAGCACCAGAAGCGCCCACCCGTCGCTCTGGGGACCGCCGAACTCAGGCCTGAGGATCAGCCACAGGAAGAGCGGCACTCCAGCGAGCCGCGCCATGCTGAGGATGTTGGGGATGGTGAGGACCCGGTCCGTCTGGACGCGGGTCTCCTGGACCTCCACCCGGGAGCCTCCTGTGCACAATGAGCCGACGATGCCCCCTGACCTTACCTCAACGCAAAAAAGCTCTGGCCCTTGGGCTGTGTGCCCAAGAGCCAGAGCTCTAAAAGAAGTTCGGCGGCGTCCTACTCTCCCACAGGGTCCCCCCTGCAGTACCATCGGCGCTGTAAGGCTTAGCTTCCGGGTTCGGA
>NZ_JBXEJE010000035.1:0-22567 GCF_056820935.1 Streptomyces sp. Q2
TGGCGGAATGGCAGACGCGCTAGCTTGAGGTGCTAGTGCCCTTTATCGGGCGTGGGGGTTCAAGTCCCCCCTCGGACACACGAGATGAGCGAGGGCCGCGATCACTGGATCGCGGCCCTCGCTCGTTGTGTGGGCCATCTCTCCTCGGCCTGAAGATCACCAGGTCAGCACCCCCGGGCTCGGCCCTCGCGCCCCCGAAAGGCCGCTTTGAAGTGGCCGACAGAAGGGGCCGAGCCTACCGTCGTACTAAAATTTCCGGCTTGTTACGGAACGGAGCTGGATCCGGACAACCCCAGGCAGACCTGCGGACCCGCCAGCGCCCCGGAGGTTTCCGGGATCGAGACGCGGGGGCCCGATGGCAGCCATACACGAGAGCAGCGCTCTCGGTCTGGACGAGGAGTTCCGCGAACGGTTCGGCGACAGGGCACGTTTCTCCGGTGGGCCTGCGGCCTCGCCGCGGACGCTCGTCGACGTCTTCGACGCGTCCGTCCGGTCGTATCCTGACGAACTCGCCCTGGACGACGGGACGGCGCGGCTCACCTACCGGCAGCTGGCCGCCGAGGTGGAGATCCTGCGGCGTGCGCTGGCCGGCGCCGGGGTGGGGCTCGATGACCGGGTGGGGGTCCGGGTGCCGTCCGGCACCAATGAGCTGTACGTCGCGATTCTCGCCGTACTGGCCGCCGGGGCCGCCTATGTGCCGGTGGACGCCGAGGACCCGGACGAGCGGGCCGAGTTGGTGTTCGGGGAGGCGGAGGTGCGGGCCGTCGTCGGGGCCGGGCACGGGCTCACCGTCTTCTCCCGGAGTGAGGTTCCCGCCGCCCGGCCCGGCACGGAGCACGACGCCTGGATCATCTTCACCTCCGGGTCCACCGGGAAGCCCAAGGGCGTCGCCGTCAGCCATCGCAGTGCCGCCGCGTTCGTGGACGCCGAGGCGGCCCTGTTCCTCGCGGAGGATCCGATCGGGCCCGGGGACCGGGTCATGGCGGGGCTGTCGGTCGCGTTCGACGCGTCCTGCGAGGAGATGTGGCTGGCGTGGCGGTACGGGGCGTGCCTGGTGCCGGTGCCGCGTGCGCAGGTCAGGAGCGGTGCCGATCTCGGGCCCTGGCTGGTCGAGCAGGAGATCACCGTCGTGTCGACCGTGCCGACGCTGGCCTCGCTGTGGGAGCCCGAGCACCTGAACGACGTACGGCTGCTGATCTTCGGCGGTGAGGCCTGCCCGCCGGAGCTGGTGCAGCGGCTGGTGACGGAGGGGCGCGAGGTCTGGAACACGTACGGGCCCACCGAGGCGACCGTCGTGGCCTGTGCGTCGCTGATGAGCGGTGCGGAGCCGATCCGGATCGGGCTGCCGTTGGACGGCTGGGAGCTGGCCGTCGTGGACGAGGCCGGGGAGCCGGTGCCGATGGGCGGCACGGGACAGTTGGTGATCGGCGGGGTCGGGCTCGCGCGGTATCTCGACGCCGGGAAGGACGCGGAGAAGTACGCGCCCCTGGAGTCGCTGGGGTGGGAGCGGGCGTACCGGAGCGGGGACCTGGTCACGGCCGAGCCCGAGGGGCTGGTCTTCCTCGGGCGGGCCGACGAGCAGATCAAGCTCGGCGGACGGCGCATCGAGCTCGGTGAGGTGGACGCGGCCCTGCAGGCGCTGCCCGGGGTGGCGGGGGCCGCCGCCGCGGTACGCACCGCCCGCAGCGGCAACCAGCTCCTCGTCGGCTACGTCGTCACCCAGGACGGCTGGGACCACGCGGCGGCCGTCGAGAAACTGCGCGCCGAGCTGCCCGCAGCGCTCGTCCCGCTGCTCGCGCCGGTGGCTGACCTGCCGACCCGGACCAGCGGCAAGGTGGACCGGAACGCGCTGCCCTGGCCGCTGGAGGGGCTGGCGACCGGTGGTCCGGCCGAGCAGCTGTACGGCACGGAGGCCTGGCTCGCCGAGCAGTGGAGCGAGGTTCTCGGCATCCCCGTGGCGAGTGCGCGGGACGACTTCTTCGCGATCGGCGGCAGCAGCCTCGCCGCCGCCCAGCTGACCACACGGCTGCGTACCCGCTACCCGAGCGCCGCCGTCCTCGACATCTACCAGCAGCCGGTGCTGCGGAAGTTGGCGCGGCATCTGGAGAAGTCGGCGCAGGACGACGGTGCCGAGCGGACCGTCGCTCCGGTCCCGGTCCGCGCCCAGGTGGTCCAGCTCCTGGTGCTCCTCCCCCTGTTCACGCTGCTCGGGCTGCGCTGGAGCGTGGCGCTTGCCGCGCTCGGGAACCTGCTGCCCGCCTACTCCTGGCTGCCGAGCGCCCCTTGGTGGCTCGTCGGGGCCGGGGCGCTGCTCTTCTTCAGTCCGCCGGGGCGGCTGGCGCTCGCGGCGGGCGGGGCGCGGTTGCTGCTGAGGGGTGTGCGGCCGGGGCGGTACGCGCGCGGTGGCGGCGTGCATCTGCGGCTCTGGACCGCCGAGCGGCTGGCCGAGTTCAGCGGGGCGACCTCGCTGACCGGGTCGTGGCTGGAGCGGTACGCGCGGGCGCTCGGCGCCAAGGTCGGTCCCGACGTGGACCTGCACTCGCTGCCGCCGGTGACCGGCATGCTCAGGCTGGGACGGGGCGCGGCCGTGGAGTCCGAGGTGGACCTGTCCGGGTGGTGGCTGGACGGCGACCGGCTGGAGATCGGCCCGGTCAGGGTCGGCGGGCACGCCGTCGTCGGCACGCGCAGCATGCTCTTTCCGGGCGCCCGGGTCGGCAAGCGCGCCGAGGTGGCCCCGGGCTCGGCCGTCACCGGCCAGATCCCGACCGGGCAGCGCTGGGCGGGCGCGCCCGCGGTCAAGCTCGGCAAGGCCAAGCGGAACTGGCCGAAGGAACGGCCCGTGCGAGCCACGTACTGGCGGGTGATGTACGGCATGGCGGGCTTCGGGCTGACGCTGTTGCCGGTGCTGGCGGGTGCGGTGGCGCTCCTCGTGACCGCCGTCTTCGTCGGCCCCGGTGCCGGGCTCGGCGAGGCGCTCAAGGGTGCCGCGCTCGCCCTCGTCCCGGCGACGCTCGCCTTCGGACTGGCGTACGCGCTGCTGCTCCTGATCGCCGTACGGCTGCTCAGCCTGGGCCTGCGCGAGGGCACGCATCCCACCCACAGCCGGATCGGCTGGCAGGCCTGGACGGTCACGCAGTTGATGGACCGCTCCCGGGAGACGCTGTTCCCGTTGTACGCCGGGCTGGTCACGCCGGTGTGGCTGCGGCTGCTCGGGATGCGGATCGGGCGGGGTGCCGAGGTGTCGACCGTGCTCGCGCTGCCGAGCCTGACGACGGTCGGCGAGGGTGCCTTCCTGGCCGACGACACGCTGACCGCGCCGTACGAACTCGGTGGCGGCTGGATGCGGATCGGGCGGGCGGAGATCGGGCGGCGGGCCTTCCTCGGGAACTCGGGGATGACCGCGCCGGGGCGGTCGGTGCCGGACGGCGGTCTGGTGGGTGTGCTGTCGGCGACGCCGAAGAAGGCGAAGAAAGGCAGCTCGTATCTGGGGCTGCCGCCGGTGAAGCTGCCGCGTGCGGCGGCCGGCGGTGACCAGAGCCGGACCTACGATCCGCCGGCGCGGCTGCTGTGGGCGCGCGGGCTGGTGGAGCTGTGCCGGATCGTGCCGGTGTTCTGCTCGGCCGGGATCGCCGTGCTGACGGTCGCGGCGCTGAGCGCGCTGAGCACGCTGGTTGTGTGGGCGCCGCTGCTGTCGGGGCTCGTGCTGTTCGGGGCCGGGATCGCGGCGGGGCTGCTGTCCGTCGTGGCGAAGTGGGCGCTCGTGGGGCGGCACCGCAGCGGAGAGCATCCGCTGTGGAGCGGGTTCGTGTGGCGCAACGAGCTGGCGGACACCTTCGTCGAGGTCGTGGCCGTGCCGTGGCTGGCCGGTTCGGTGCCGGGTACGCCGGTGATGACGGCGTGGCTGCGCGGGCTCGGGGCGCGGATCGGGCGGGGTGTGTGGGTGGAGAGCTACTGGCTGCCCGAGACGGACCTCGTGACGCTGGAGGACGCGGCGACCGTCAACCGGGGCTGTGTGCTCCAGACGCACCTCTTCCACGACCGGATCTTGCGGACGGATACTGTGGTCCTCCGTGAGGGCGCGACGCTGGGTCCTGGCGGAATCGTCCTGCCCGGCAGCACGGTCGGGGCCCGTACGACTCTGGGTCCGGCGTCGCTGGTGATGGCGGCGGAGTCCGTTCCCGACGACACCCGCTGGCTGGGCAATCCGATCGAGTCATGGCGTTCCTGAGCGCGGCTGGGTCGGGGCCTGACGACGACGGTGCACCGGCACGACGTTCGAGCACAGCGCAGGGAGCAGACGCAGCAGTGACCGTTCAGCAGGCAGTGGGTCCGGACCCGTACTTTCCGGCCAACGGCGATCCCCGATACCGGGTGCACCGTTACGAGCTCGCGCTGGACTACCGCCCCGGCCCCAACCGGCTGTCCGGGACGGCCCGGATCAACGCCATAGCGGGACGGGCGCCGCTCGCGGAGTTCGTGTTGAATCTCGCCGACTTCAAGATCGGCCGGGTCCGGGTGGACGGCCGTCAGCCGCACTACACGCACCGGGGCGGACGGCTGCGGATCCGTCCGGCGAAGCCGATCCGGGCCGGGGCGGCGTTCACGGTGGAGGTGCACTGGTCGGGCAACCCCAAGCCGGTCGCCAGCCCCTGGGGCGGACTCGGCTGGGAGGAACTGGCGGACGGGGCGCTGGTGGCGAGCCAGCCGGTCGGGGCGCCGTCCTGGTACCCGTGCAACGACCGGCCCGCCGACAAGGCGTCGTACCAGATCTCGGTCACCACGCCGTCCGCGTACGCGGTGGTGGCGGGCGGGCGCCTGCTGACCCGTACGACGAAGGCCTCGACGACCACCTGGGTGTACGAGCAGTCCGCGCCGACCTCCAGCTATCTGGTCGGGCTGTCCATCGGCACGTACCAGACGGTGCTCCTGGGCGATCCGGGGTTGGGCGGCGTACCGCAGCACGGGCACATCCCGGCGCATCTCCTGCCGGAGTTCTCCCGGGACTTCGCGCGCCAGCCCCGGATGATGGACCTGTTCCAGGAGCTGTTCGGGCCGTACCCCTTCGACGAGTACGCGGTCGTGGTGACCGAGGAGGAACTCGACGTCCCCGTCGAGGCGCAGGGGTTGTCGCTGTTCGGCGCCAACCACGTGGACGGGGCGCGCGGTTCGGAACGGCTGGTCGCGCACGAGCTGGCCCACCAGTGGTTCGGCAACAGCGTGTCCATCGCCGACTGGCGGCACATCTGGCTGAACGAGGGGTTCGCCAAGTACGCCGAGTGGCTGTGGTCGGAGCGCTCGGGCGGCCGCACCGCCCACCAACTCGCCGCGACGGCCCACCGTTTGCTGTCCTCGCTCCCCCAGGATCTCCGGCTGGCGGATCCCGGCCGCAAGTCCATGTTCGACGACCGCCTCTACGAGCGCGGCGGCCTCACCCTGCACGCGGTGCGGTGCGCGATGGGCGACCCCGACTTCTTCCGGATGCTGCGCGGATGGGTCTCGCTGAACCGGGGTGGTTCGGTGAGCACGACGACGTTCACGGCACACGTGGCCCGTTTCGCGTCCGAGCCGCTGGACGAGCTGTTCGAGGCGTGGGTGTACGGGGCGGCGCTGCCTCCGCTGCCCATGCCGGAGACGCGGGCGGCCGTCTAGCACAATGGCCGCCATGACCACGCGTTCCTGCCCGTGCGGGCTGCCTCAGGCGTACGACCAGTGCTGCGGCCGCTATCACTCCGGCGTCGCCGCGCCCACCGCGGAGGCGCTCATGCGATCGCGCTACTGCGCCTTCGTGAAGCGGGACGAGGGGTATCTGTTGCGGACGTGGCATCCGCGGACGCGGCCGGGGCGGGTCGAGTTCGATCCTGGGATGCGGTGGACGGGGCTGGAGATCCTCGGCACGAGTGCCGGGTCGGCGTTCCACACCACCGGGACCGTGACCTTCCGCGCCTCGTTCCGGGGCGGGTCGCTGCACGAGCGGAGCCGGTTCGAGCGGGTGGACGGGGCCTGGGTGTACGTGGACGGGGAGTTCCTCGACGACGAGCGGTGAGGGGCCGGCGGGGTCAGGTGTACTGACCGGACCTACGGCGCCAGTATGTCCAGCTCCTGCAGCGCGCCCACCGTGATCTCCCGGGTCAGGGCCTCCGCGCGGACCGCGTCGCCTCCTCTGACCGCTTCGGCGACCTGGACGTGCAGGGTGACGGCGGCCGGGTCGGGGTCCTCGAACATGACCTCGTGGTGGGTGCGGCCGGCGAGGACCTCGGCGACGACGTCGCCGAGGCGGGCGAACATCTCGTTGCCGGAGGCGTTGAGGATGACGCGGTGGAAGGCGATGTCGTGGATCAGGTAGCCCTCGAGCTGGTGGCCTCGTGAGTGGGCCACCATGCCCAGGGCGCACTCGGTGAGTTCGGCGCACTGGTCGGCCGTGGCGTACTTGGCGGCGAGGCCCGCGGCGATCGGTTCGATCGCGGAGCGCAGGACGGTGAGGGAGCGCAGCTGGCGGGGGCGGTCGGCGCCGGCCAGGCGCCAGCGGATGACCTGCGGGTCGTAGACGTTCCACTCGTTGGTGGGACGGACCGTCACGCCCACGCGGCGGCGGGACTCGACGAGGTGCATGGACTCCAGGACGCGGACCGCCTCGCGCATCACGGAACGTGAGACGTCGAAGCTCTGTGCCAGCTCGTCGGTGCGCAGGACACTGCCCGGCGGGTACTCGCCCGCGGTGATGGCGGGGCCGAGGGTCTCCAGTACGCGGCCGTGCAGCCCGCGGCCCGATGTGCTCATGCACTCAGCGTACGGGGCACGTCACAGGATCAAAAAGTCAGACTTATTTGTCACAGACTCTTGAATTCGTCGGACCTAATGGGTTTCAGTGTGGCCGACGTCAGATGTCGACGTCGGATGTCGAGGAAGACAGCGAGGCAGTGATGCGTACCCCTCACGTCGTCGTGGTGATGGGCGTCGCCGGCACGGGCAAGACCACGATCGGTCCCCTGCTCGCGGCGCGGCTGGGCGTTCCGTACGCCGAGGGCGACGACTTCCACCCGCAGGCCAACATCGACAAGATGTCGGCCGGTGTCCCGCTCGAGGACGCGGACAGGTGGCCGTGGCTCGACGCCATCGGTGACTGGGCGCACGGGCGGGCCGGGCTCGGCGGAGTGGTCAGCTGTTCGGCGTTGAAGCGGTCGTACCGCGACCGGCTCAGGGCCGCCGCTCCCGGAGTCGTGTTCCTGCACCTGGCGGGCGACCGGTCGCTGATCGAGGACCGTATGACGCACCGTCAGGGTCACTTCATGCCGACCGCGCTGCTGGACTCCCAGTTCGCCACGCTCCAGCCGCTCCAGGCGGACGAGGCGGGAGTCGCGGTGGACGTCTCCGGCAGCCCGGAGGAGATCACCGGGCGGGCCGCCGAGGCGCTGGACAAGCTGCCGGCGACGCCTCTCCCCGACGCACCCCAGTAGGACCCCTCCCCCGTCCCCGTACCCGCAAGGAACTCCCCCCGTGACCAGACTCAGTGTCGAGATGCTGGCAGCGGACGCGCCCGAGCCGATCACCTCGGCCGGCCACGCTCAGCTGGGCATCGCCGTCCTGGCCGGCATCGCCGTCATCGTCCTGCTCATCACGAAGTTCAAGCTCCACGCCTTCCTGTCGCTGACCATCGGGTCACTGGCGCTCGGCGCGTTCGCCGGGGCGCCGCTCGACAAGACCATCACCAGCTTCACCACCGGACTCGGGTCCACGGTCGCCGGTGTGGGCGTGCTGATCGCGCTGGGCGCGATCCTCGGCAAGATGCTCGCCGACTCGGGCGGCGCCGACCAGATCGTCGACACCATCCTCGCGAAGGCGAGCGGCCGCACGATGCCGTGGGCGATGGTGCTGATCGCCTCGGTGATCGGTCTGCCGCTGTTCTTCGAGGTCGGCGTGGTGCTGCTGATCCCGGTCGTGCTGATGGTCGCCAAGCGGGGCAACTTCTCGCTGATGCGGATCGGCATCCCGGCGCTCGCCGGTCTGTCCGTGATGCACGGCCTGGTCCCGCCGCACCCCGGTCCGCTGGTCGCGATCGACGCGGTCCAGGCCAACCTCGGTGTCACGCTGGCGCTCGGCGTCCTGGTCGCCATCCCGACCGTGATCATCGCCGGCCCGGTGTTCTCCAAGTACGCGGCCCGCTGGGTGGACGTCCCCGCCCCGGACCGGATGGTCCCGCAGCGCGCCTCCGACGAACTGGAGCGGACTCCCGGCTTCGGCGCGACCCTCGCCACGATCCTGCTGCCGGTCGTCCTGATGCTCTCCAAGGCACTGGTCGACATCGTCATCGACGACCCGACGCACACCGTGCAGCGCGCCTTCGACGTCATAGGCTCCCCGCTGATCGCCCTGCTCGCCGCCGTGCTGGTGGGCATCTTCACGCTCCTGCGACCCGCCGGGTTCGCCAAGGAGCGGGTCTCCCAGCTCGTCGAGAAGGGCCTCGCGCCCATCGCCGGCATCCTGCTGATCGTCGGCGCGGGCGGCGGCTTCAAGCAGACGCTGATCGACTGCGGCGTCGGCCAGATGATCCTCGACATCTCCAAGGACTGGTCGATCCCGGCCCTGCTGCTGGCCTGGCTGATCGCGGTGGCGATCCGGCTGGCGACCGGTTCGGCGACGGTGGCCACGATCTCGGCGGCCGGCCTCGTCGCCCCGCTCGCGGCCGACATGTCGACGACCCACACGGCCCTGCTCGTCCTGGCCATCGGCGCCGGCTCGCTGTTCTTCAGCCATGTCAACGACGCCGGGTTCTGGCTGGTGAAGGAGTACTTCGGGTTGACCGTCGGCCAGACCCTCAAGACCTGGTCCGTCATGGAGACGATCATCTCCGTCGTCGCCGGCGGCACGGTCCTGCTCCTCTCGCTGATCATCTAGGAGTACGGCGATGAACCACCCCCTGTTCGACATCAGCGGCCGGACCGCCCTGGTCACCGGCTCCAGCCGGGGCATCGGACTCGCCCTGGCCCGCGGGCTCGCTCAGGCGGGCTGCCGGGTCGTCCTCAACGGGCGGGACGGCGACCGGCTCGCCAAGGCCGCCGCGGAACTGCCCGGTGACATCCACACGGCCGTCTTCGACGTGACCGACGGCGCCTCGGTGGCCGCCGGCATCGCGGACGTCGAACAGCGGGTGGGCCCGCTCGACATCCTCGTCAACAACGCGGGCATGCAACTGCGCGCCCCGCTCCTGGAGTTCACCGAGTCGGACTGGCACCGGATCCTGGACACCAACCTGACCAGTGCCTTCCTGGTCGGCAGGGAAGCGGCGCGCCGGATGACGGAACGTGGCCACGGCAAGATCATCAACATCTGCTCGCTGCAGAGCGAGGTGGCCCGGCCCGGCATCGCGCCCTACGCGGCCACCAAGGGCGCGCTGAAGATGCTCACCAAGGGCATGTGCGCGGACTGGGGGCCGTACGGCGTCCAGGTCAACGGCCTCGGCCCCGGCTACATCGAGACCGAGCTGACCAGGCCCCTGGTCGAGGACGAGGAGTTCAGCGCGTGGGTGCGGCGACGCACCCCGGCCGGTCGCTGGGGCCGTACGGAGGACCTGGTGGGCGGGGTGCTGTTCCTGGCCTCGCCCGCCGCGGACTTCGTCGGCGGACAGGTGCTGTATGTCGACGGCGGCATGACGAGCGTGCTGTGACCCGGGGGGAGACGGTGATGCTGGGCTGTGTGATCCACGGTCAGGACGACCTGCGGGTCGACGAGCTGAAGGCGCCCGCGCCCGGTCCGGGGCAGGCGCTGGTCGCCGTCCGCTACGGCGGGATCTGCGGCTCCGACCTCCACTACTGGCGGCACGGCGGGGTCGGTGACTTCCGGCTGCGGGAGCCGATGCTGCTGGGCCACGAGGTGGTCGGGACGGTCCTGTCGTACGGAGACGGCGCGTCAGGTCCCGTCGTGGGTACGGCCGTCGCCGTGCACCCGGCCAGTCCCTGCGGGGTGTGTCCGGAGTGTGCGGACAGGCGGCGGAACGTCTGCCGGGACACCCGCTACCTCGGCAGTGCGGCACGCTTCCCGCACGTCCAGGGCGGCTTCGCGGCCCGGGTGGTCGTCCCGCCGAGCAGTTGCGGGCGCTGCCGGCCGGCCTCGGCCTGCGCCGCGCGGCGCTCGCCGAGCCGCTGTCGGTGGCGCTGCACGCGGTGCGGCGGGCCGGGGACGTGCACGGCCGGCACGTCCTGGTCACCGGGGCGGGCCCCATCGGGTGCCTGGTGATCGCGGCGGCGAAGGCGGCGGGCGCCGCGCACGTGACGGCGACCGACCTGCTCCCGGCGGCGCTGCGGTACGCCCGGGCCGCGGGCGCCGACACCGTCGTACGGGCCGACGCCCCGTCCGATCCCGGCTGGCCCTCGGAGGTGGACGTCGCCGTGGAGGCGTCGGGGGTGGCCGCCGGGCTGAACGCGTGTCTGGGGCGGGTGCGGCGCGGTGGGGTCGTCGTGCAGCTCGGGATGCTCCCGCCGGGGCCGAGTCCGTTCGCGGGGAACCTGGTGGTAAGCCGGGAGATCGAGCTGCGGGGCGCGTTCCGTTTCGACGGCGAGTTCGACCAGGCGCTGGAACTGCTCGCCGCCGAGCCCGCGTTCGACGCTCTGGTCAGCTCGGTGCTGCCGGTGACGGAGGCCGAGACGGCGTTCGCGCTGGCCGCGGACCGGGGCCGGTCGTGCAAGGTGCTGCTGGACTTCGGCCCCTGAGGGCACTTCCGGGGCGTTCCCCCGGGCACTCCGTGAGGAATCGGCCGAGGACGCCGACCGGTGGTGTCTGCTTCCGGTCGGCTTCCAGGGCGTCCTGGTTGCACGGCTTCCAGGACTCCTAGGGCTTCCACAACCGGTGTTCGCGTTCCGCCCACTCGCGGCTCACCGAGCCGGTGCGCATCCCGCGGCGGGCCTCCGGGTCGCCCAGAGCCATCCCGATGTGCCCGGCCAGGACGATGCCGATGGTCAGTGCCAGCCAGTCGTGGACGAAGGTCGCGCTGGTGCGCCACATCAGGGGGGCGAGGTGGGTGAACCACATGATCAGGCCGGTGCCGAGCATGACCAGCGTCGCGCCGGCGATCCAGGCCGCGTAGACCTTCTGGCCGGCGTTGAACTTGGCCGCCGGGCGGGACGCGCGCCGCTTGTCACGGCGCAGGGCGGCGCGCAGCCAGACACGGTCGTGCGGCCCGAAGCGGTTGAGGAAGCGCAGGTCGGTGCGGAACGCGCGGGAGGCGAGACCGGCCAGGACCGGCACGGGCAGGGCGAGGCCGGCCCACTCGTGGACGCGGACGACCAGCTCGCGACGGCCGACGAGTTCGGCGAGCTGAGGGACGTACAGACAGGCCGCCGTCACCACGCACACGCTCATCAGGGCGGCCGTGGTGCGGTGCACCCACCGTTCGGCGCGGGTGAAGCGGCGGACCCGGGTGGTCACCGGGGTGTCAGCTCGTAGGGTCATCGTCCCGCCCGTTCGAACGGCCCACCCAGGCGTCGACGTCGTAGCCCCGGTCCTCCCAGTAGCCGGGCCGCACGTCCTCGGTGACGGTGATGCCGGAGAGCCACTTGGCGGACTTGTAGAAGTACATGGGGGCCACGTAGAGGCGGACCGGGCCGCCGTGGGAGTGGCCGAGGTCCTTGTCCTGCATGCGCAGGGCGACCAGGACGTCCGCGCGGCGGGCCTGGTCGAGGGTGAGGCTCTCGGTGTAGGTGCCGTCGAAGCAGGTGAAGCGCACTGCCCCGGCCGAGGGACGCACTCCCGCGGCGTCCAGGAGCCGGGACAGGCGTACCCCCTCGAAGGGGGTGTCGGGGACTCGCCAGCCGGTGACGCACTGGACGTCCTTGACCATGCGGGTCTGCGGCAGGGCTCGGAGGTCGGACAGCGTGTAGGTCTTCGGGCGGTCGACCAGGCCGTCGATGGTGAGCCGGTAGTTCTCGGCGTTCTTGCGGGGCACGGAGGACGTGACCGAGTAGTAGCGGAAGCCGCCGCCGTTCGGGAGCAGGCCCGTCAGACCGGTGGGGTCCTTGTCGGCGGCGGAGCCGAGGAAGGCCTCCAGGCCGCGTTGCAGTGTGGGCGCGGCGACGACGCCCAGCGCGCCCAGGCCGAGGGTGCCGAGGAAGACCCGGCGGCCGACGGGGGTGCCGCGTGCCTCGGGCCGGTCCGCGCCCGTTTCGTCCGGTTCTTCGGGCTGTTCGGAGTTCACGGGTTCATTCGAGCACCCGCGACCCGGGGCGGCCAGGGGTCGCGGGTGCTCGTCAGGGTTCCGTAATCACTTCTTACGTGGATCCCGCGTGGTCATGACGTCTTCTCGGCCGCCTTCTCCAGTTGGAACGCCTCGTTGCCGAGCCCGATGCGGGCGTGCGCCTCGGGTGCCCGGGAGCGCAGGAGCAGGCCCTGGGCCAGGCCCGCGGCCAGGGCGAGGCCGATGATGCCGGGCAGGACCCAGCTCAGGGCGGAGCCGGGGCCGGCGCCGACCAGGACGTCGAAGTCCTTGACCGTGTAGCCGGCGATCACCAGGAGGGCGATGCCCGCGACGGCCGACGTGACCAGGCGCCAGGCCTGGGCGCCCGCGGCGCCGCGGCGGGTGAAGAACACGACGACCGAGAGGGAGGCCGCCGCCATCAGCAGGATCACGCCGAGCGCGCCGATGTTGCCGCACCAGGTGAACAGCTGCAGGACGGGTGCGGTGGGGTCGCCGGCGGGCTTGTCGTCGGCGACCGCGAAGGCGGCCACGACCAGCACGGACACGGCCGTCTGGAGCAGGGAGCCGGTGCCGGGGGCGCCGCTCGTGCCGGTGGTGCGGCCGAAGGCGGCGGGCAGCAGACCCTCGCGGCCCATGGCGAAGGCGTACCGGGCGACGACGTTGTGGAAGCTGAGCAGGGCCGCGAACATCCCGGTCACGAACAGGATGTGCAGGACGTCCGTGAAGGTGCCGCCGAGCCGCGACTCGGTGAGGGAGAAGAGGAGTCCGGCGCTCTGCTGCCGCGCCTGGCCGACGATCGCCGAGGGGCCGGTGGCGACGGTGAGGGCCCAGCTGCTGAGCGCGAAGAAGACGGCGACCCCGCCGACCGCCAGGAACATCACGCGGGGCACCAGGACGTGCGGGCGGCTGGTCTCCTCGGCGTACACGGGCGCCTGCTCGAAGCCGAGGAAGGCGGCGATGCAGAAGCACAGCGCGGTGCCCAGGCCGGCGCCGGTGAGCGTGTCCGGGTTGAAGGCGTGCATCGACAGGCCCTGGGGGCCGGGGTCGGCGACGGCCGCGATGTCGAAGATCACGACCAGGGCGACCTCAACGACCAGCAGTACGCCGAGCACGCGCGCGTTGACGTCGATCTTCAGCCGGCCCAGCGCGCCGACCACCAGTGCGGCCGCCAGCGCCGGTATCCACCAGGCGACCTCCAGGTCGGCGTAGGTGGCGAACAGGCCGGAGACCTCGAAGCCGAAGATGCCGTAGATGCCGACCTGGAGCGCGCTGTAGGCGACCAGGGCGACCAGGGCGGCGCTCGCGCCGGCGGTGCCGCCGAGGCCGCGGGAGATGTACGCGTAGAAGGCGCCGGCGTTGTGGACGTGCCGGCTCATCTCCGCGTAGCCGATGCCGAAGAGGGCCAGGACGACGCCGAGGACGACGAAGAGGAGGGGTTGTCCGACGATGCCCATCACCGCGAATGTGGTGGGCATGACACCCGCGACGACCATGAGGGGGGCGGTGGCGGCGAGGACGGAGAGCAGCAGGCCGCCGGTGCCGAGGCGGTCGGAGCGCAGGGCACGCTCCTGGCCCTTGAACGTGCTGATGCCGCCCGGGCTCGTTCTGCTGGTGCTCGACCTGTCCGTTGTCCTGTCCGTTGCCACGGGGAGACCGTCCTTTTCCGGGAAGTGGGGCATTACGCCGTGCCGAGCGCGGCGGCGCGCGCGGCGCGGAAGGCGGGGTAGGGGTCACGGTCCGGGTACGCCCACGGCGCCGGGGTGACGTGCTCGCCGATGCGGTGGAAGAGGGCGGCGGCCTCGGCGCCGCGGCCCTCGCAGACCTTGGCGTGGGCGAGGAAGTTGAGGTCGACCAGCCGGCGGGGGTGACCCTCGTGCTCCCACTCCAGCCACCAGTCGAAGGCGGCCTTCATCACCTGCCGGGCCCGGCGTCCGCTCCAGTGCCCGGAGGCGGCCGGGTCGGGGGGCTCGTGCCCGTCGGCGGCCAGCACGCGGTAGCGCTCGGCGTGCGCGACGACCGGGAGGATCGCGAGCGGGGAGTCGGCGGGGGCCTGCTCGGCGGCCCAGTGGGCGAAGTCGTACACCCCGTGCAGGGGGTCCGGGCCCGTGCCGGAGCGGCTCTCGGCCAGGCGGGCGACCATCAGGTGGTGGGCGTGGTGGTGGTCGGCGTACCGCGCCCGGATCTCGCCGAAGAGCCGGACGATCTCCTCGCCGGCGCCGAGGCCCTTCTCCAGCATGAGCAGGCCCAGCCAGGGGGTCGGGTCGGCCGGCGCGAGCGCGGCGGCCGACCGGCACGCCTCGCGAGCCCGGTCCGGTTTCTCCTTGCCCCGCAAGGCCCGCCTGACCTGGGCCAGGGCCAGGAGGACGGCCGCGTCGACGGAGTCGGGCTCGGCGAGCAGCCAGTCACCGGCCCACGCGGCGCTGTAGGGCTCCAGGGCGAGCACCGTCACCCGGTGACCCCGCCGGTCCCAGTCGTCCCCGGTCCACGCGAGCAACGCACGAGCGGCCTGCCACCGCCCTTGTCTCAGGTCGGCCCGCGCGGCGACGAGTTCGGCGTCGTCGAGGGCGGCGTCGAGCGCCTGGGCGGCGGCGCGGTGACGACTGCGCCCAAGGGGTGGCGGGGGTGGGGACACCGCGGGGACTTCCTCACGCGGCGCGGCTCGCTGTCGGTGTGCGGCCGACATGGCGGCCGGCCTACTGGTCTGGACGTTTCGGCTTGCCATCAGCTGATCACGCACAGCCAATCCCCAGCCAACGCTTTTCGTCAAGGGGCCGACAGGTGTTATACGCGTCAACTTCCGTGACGTGAAAGGGACTTGTGAGGCAGGCTGGACAGTCCGAGCACGAATTGCCGGAAATGTCTGTGTCCCACGCCATGGCGCAGACGCGCGAAGGCACGCACCATGGCTGGACGGTCACGCACCCACCCCGGCCGGGCGAGGGCAGCGGGATCGAGTCAACCGCCCACTTCCCGGGCACTCCCCCAGGCACTGGCGGGGCCCGGGACGCTACAGTCGGCGCCTACTCACCCCGTGGCGCCGCCGGATGATCGAGGTACGCAGCGTGTCGGTTCTGGTCCTGGTTCTCGCCGTGAGCGCGGCCTGCTGTCTGGGCTTCGGGTTCGTGCTCCAGCAGAACGCCGCCCGCCAGGCCCCGCTCAGCGACTTCCTCTCACCCCGCCTGCTGGTCGACCTGATGAAGGTGCCGCGCTGGCTCGGCGGCATCGGTCTGATGGTGGCCGGCATGGTCCTCGGCGCGATCGCGCTGGGCCAGGGCGAGATCTCCCTGGTGGAGCCACTCCTCGCGACGAACCTGCTGTTCGCCCTGGCCCTGTCCCGCAAGCAGAGCAAGCAGCCGCTGGGCCGCCAGGGCTGGGCGGGCCTCCTGCTGCTCGCGGGCGGGGTGACCGCGTTCATCGTGGCGGGCGAGCCACGCGGCGGCACCGCGGTCACCGACCCGCTGCGCCACTGGTTGATCATCGGCGTGATGATCGGCCTCGCCCTGCTGCTCACCGCCTACGCCAAGCGCTCCCGGCTGAGCTCCGGCCCGGTCCTGCTCGCGCTGGCCGCCGGCCTGCTGTACGGCGTCCAGGACGCCCTGACCCGGGTGAGCGGCCAGCGCTTCTCCGAGGGCGGCCTCGTGGAGCTGCTGACCGGCTGGCAGCCGTACGCCGTGCTGGCGCTCGGCGTCACCGGCCTCATCCTCGTGCAGAGCGCGTTCGAGACCGCTCCCCTGCGGATGTCGCTGCCCGCCCTGACCGCGGCCCAGCCGTTGGCCGGGATCATCTGCGGTGTCGGCTTCCTCGGCGACCGGCTGCGAACCGACACGGGCGCGCTGGCCTGGGAGGCGGCGGGGCTCGCGGCGATCGTCGGGGGCATCGTGCTCCTCGGCATGCACCCGGCGATGCCGTGCACCCAGACCGAGCGGGCGCAAAACCTCCAGTCGCACTGACGCCCGTCCCTCTCCCGGCCCCTGCCCCTGCCCTTGCCCCTGCTTGGATGGGGTCATGAGCGCTGCTGACGAGATCCTCGACATCGTCGACGAGAACGACAAGGTCATCGGACAGTCCCCGCGCGGCGAGGCGTACGCGAAGGGCCTGCGCCACCGCTGCGTCTTCATCCAGGCCCGGGACGCCGAGGGCCGGATCTTCGTACACCGCCGCACACCGACCAAGCTGGTCTTCCCGTCCCTGTACGACATGTTCGTCGGCGGAGTGGTCGGCGCGGGCGAGTCCTACGACGACGCGGCCCTGCGCGAGGCCGAGGAGGAACTGGGCGTGAGCGGGCTCCCGCGCCCCGAGCACCTGTTCACGTTCCTCTACGACGACGGCGCCGGCCAGACCTGGTGGTCCTCGGTGTACGAGGTCCGCTGCGACCTTCCGGTCAGCCCCCAGGCCGAGGAGGTGGCCTGGCACGACTTCCTGCCGGAGGACGACCTACAGCACCGGCTGACGGAGTGGGAGTGGGTGCCGGACGGGCTGGCCGCGTACGAGCGGCTGCGGGCCTATCGGTCGATGGGCTGAGCCGGCGAGCCGGGGGCGTACGTGCCCCCGCTCAGCGGACTGCTGCCCGGGGCGGGTCAGTACGGGCTCTCCCAGCAGGGGTGGTCGAGGAACCGCCCAACCGCCTCCGAGCTTCCTGTGCCGTCATGCCTACGGCGACGAGCGCGGCGGCGATCCGCTCCACCGCCTCCGCCACCGGGGCTGTCCGCGTCGCCGAACGCCGGTAGCAGCAGGAGCGGCCGCGGATCCGGATCGCAGCCGCAGGTTGGGATCGCGTACGCCCTCCGCACCGGCCGGGGCCGAGACGGCGACGGCAAGCAGGCCCGGCCAGGACACCCCCGGCCCGGTGGAGTGGCCGTCGATGGACGCCAGGCGGGTCTCCGGGGCCGGTTCGGGGGGGGTGAGCGGGTAGTCCGTGCCCGGGGCGTCGGGGAAATTCCGGTGCACGCTCCACAGCCGGCGCCCGCCGGGCAGCGGGACGTGGTACGCCCGCCACGCCTCCGTCGCGCCGTACGACGCCTCGCCCGCCGCGTCGACGTCCGCGACGTCCGCGACGTCCGCGACGTCCGCGACGTCCGCGACGTCCGCGACGTCCGCGAGGTCCGCGAGGTCCGCGAGGTCCGCGAGGTCCGCGAGGTCCGCGAGGTCCGCGAGGTCCGCGCAGAACGTCGCGGGCTCGTTCGCGAACGCGTCCCAGACCGGGCCGCGGTACGCCGGCCGGAATCCAGGCAGGTCGAGCAGGTGCTCGGCGGGGGCGATGCCGTACCCCGGCCGCGCGTACCCGGCCAGTGACGTGGGAACATCCACGCCCCGGACGCCAGCGGGCGGCACTGACGAACCCCGTGACAGTGCCCCGGTAGGGTCCCTCACGTGATCGGTTTCGCACGCAACGTCCGGCTGTGGTTCGCCCCCCAGGAGATCCGGCAGGAGGGCGGCACCCCCGACTACCGCTTCTCGCTGGCGAACGAACGCACTTTCCTGGCCTGGCTGCGCACCGCGCTCGCACTGATCGGCGGCGGCTTCGCCGTGGACCAGTTCCTGCCGGACCTGCGCTGGGGCTGGCGGGTCGGGCTCGCGCTCGCGCTGCTCGCGGCGGGCGTGCTGTGCTCGCTGCGGGCGGTCAACCACTGGGTGCGCTGTGAGCGGGCCATGCGCCGGGGCGAGGACCTGCCGGTGTCCCGGTTCCCGGCGCTGCTGAGCCTCGCGGTCGCGGTGGTGGCCGTCGCGATGGTCGTCGTGGTGCTCGTCGGGTGGGAGGGGTGAGCACGGCGCCCGCCCGGGAGGCCGCGGACCGGGACCCCGGGCTGCAGCCCGAGCGGACCCGGCTGGCCTGGCGGCGGACGACCCTGTCCAGCACCGCCGCCGCCCTGCTCGCCCTGAAGACCACGCTGCACGGCGGGGCCTCGGCCTCCGGGATCGTCCTCGGTGCCCTGTCCTGCGGCCTCTGGCTGGCCTTCCTGCTGGTCGCACACCGCCGCATCCGCGTCCTGTCCGCCAGCAGCAGCCCGGCGGCACTGTCCCCCCGGCACGCGACGGCGGGGGCGCTGCTCACGGTGGGGCTCGCGGTGTGCGCGGCGGCGCTGGTTCTCTAGGCAGGTCGTCCCGGCTCTGCCGTCCAGGCCATGTCCTCCAAGCCCGTCGTCAAGGCCCTGCCGCCCAAGCCCGTCGCCACGGCCCTTCCGTCCAAGCCCGTCGTCAAGGTCCTCGCCCGCCTGCCGCGCGGCGCCGGCGCGCGGGCTCGCGGCACTGCCGGGGGATGCCCCTACTCAGGCTCGCGGCGCTGCCGAGAGACGCCCACGGGACGCCCGACGAACAGGTCCCCGGCGCTGCCAGGGGCCCCACTCAGCATCGCGGCGCTGCCGGAGGACCGCCCACATGGCCGCCCTTCCCCACGCCGAACCCCGCTCGCAGGTTCCCGTCGAGGGCGGTCCGGCGCCTCGCGCATGCACGCACCGGACGCCGCGCGGCTCACCCTTCGGCCGGAGGAGACGGGAATGTGCCGACAGGCCCTGGGCTGCCCGGACTCCGAGGGAGTACGGATACCGGCGCGGCCCACTTTCCGGCCACCCGAGGCGGGCCCCTGTACCCGCGTCCAGACCTGGCCGACCCGACTCCCCACGGCGCACACACCGGCACGGCCCGCTTTCCGGCCCACCCGAGGCGGATCCTCGTACGCGCGTCGAGACCTGGGCGACCCGACCCCCGGGGCGCACACATACCGGCGCGGCCCGCTTTCCGGCCACCCGGGGCGGACCCCTGTACCCGCGTCCACACCCGGGCGACCCGACTTCCAAAGGCGTCGCATAGCGGCGCGGCCCACTTCCGGCCCACCCGAGACGGACCCCCGTACGCGCCTCCAGACCTGGCCGACCCGACCCCCGGGGCGCACACATACCGGCGCGGCCCACTGTCCGGCCACCCGGGGCAGACCCCTGTACCCGCGTCCACACCCGGGCGACCCGACTTCCAAAGGCGTCGCATAGCGGCGCGGCCCACTTCCGGCCCACCCGAGACGGACCCCCGTACGCGCCTCCAGACCTGGCCGACCCGACCCCCGGGGCGCACACATACCGGCGCGGCCCACTGTCCGGCCACCCGGGGCAGACCCCTGTACCCGCGTCCACACCCGGGCGACCCGACTTCCAAAGGCGTCGCATAGCGGCGCGGCCCACTTCCGGCCCACCCGAGACGGACCCCCGTACGCGCCTCCAGACCTGGCCGACCCGACCCCCGGGGCGCACACATACCGGCGCGGCCCACTGTCCGGCCACCCGGGGCAGACCCCTGTACCCGCGTCCACACCCGGGCGACCCGACTTCCAAAGGCGTCGCATAGCGGCGCGGCCCACTTCCGGCCCACCCGAGACGGACCCCCGTACGCGCCTCCAGACCTGGCCGACCCGACCCCCGGGGCGCACACATACCGGCGCGGCCCGCTTTCCGGCCACCCGAGGCGGATCCGCCTACGCGGATCCTCGTACGCGGATCCTCGTACGCGGATCCTCGTAGGCGACTCCATGGTCCCGCCCCGGGGGTACCCGGACGCCACGCAGGTCCGAATCGTCCGATCCGCCGCGTTCGCGTGGCAGCCTGTGCGACGTCATCGCCCGCACCCCCGAAGGTGAGCATCATGACCACCCTCCACCAGGAACACGCCTCCCATCCGCACACGCACGGGCCGGACTGCGGTCACGCCGAGGTGCCGCACGGCGACCACGTCGACTACGCGCACGACGGACACATGCACCGCGAGCACGGCGGCCACTGGGACGAGTGCGAAGCCGACGCGCATGTCGCCCACGAGGGCCACGACCACCGGCACGGGCAGGACTGCGGGCACGAGAGCGTCCTGCACGGCGACCACGTGGACTACCTCCACGACGGTCACCGGCACGCCCAGCACGAGGGCCACTGGGACGATCACTGAGCCGACCCGGCCGAGAGGTCACCGCCGACGGCTCCCCGGGCGCCCTGCGCGGGGAGCCGTCGGCCTAGGGTGGCCCCGATCACGTTCCGCTCCACCACTGGACGACATACCGACCGGTCGGCATCATTGGTCGCGTTGAATTCGTCCGTCCGTAGGAGCAACGAATGAGCCCCGACCACCCGCCCGGACTCGATCTCGACCGGCTGCGCGGCCTGCTCGACCGCGAGCGTCCCGGCCTGGTGCACGGCCCCCTGACCGGCCGGCTGATCGAGGGCGGACGGTCGAACCTCACCTACGCGGTCTCCGACGGCACCTCGAAGTGGGTCGTACGGCGGCCCCCGCTCGGCCACGTGCTCGCCACCGCGCACGACATGAAGCGCGAGCACCGGGTGATCAGCGCGCTGTACCCGACGAACGTGCCGGTGCCGCGCCCCGTGCTGCTGTGCGAGGACGACGAGGTGCTCGGGGCGTCCTTCTACGTCATGGAGTTCGTGGCCGGGACGCCGTACCGCACGGCCGGCCAGCTCGCCCCGCTCGGCGCGGAGCGCACCCGGGGTGCCGTGCTGTCCCTGGTGGACACGCTCGTGGAGCTGCACGCGGTGGACCCTGCCGAGGTGGGTCTCGGCGACTTCGGCCGCCCTGAGGGCTTCCTGGACCGGCAGCTGCGGCGCTGGGGCAAGCAGCTGGACGCCTCCCGCAACCGTGAGCTGGCCGGCATCGACGAGCTGCACGCGGCCCTCGGCCGTCAGCTGCCCGACTCCCCCGCGCCGACCGTCGTGCACGGCGACTACCGGCTCGACAACGTCCTGATCGGCGAGGACGACGAGATCAAGGCGATCCTCGACTGGGAGATGTCTACCCTCGGCGACCCACTGACCGACCTCGGCCTGCTGGTGATGTACAGCATGCCGCTCGGCACACCCGACTCGCCGGTGTCCACGACCGCGGAGGCCGCCGGGCACCCCACGCCCGCCGAACTGATCGAGCGGTACGCGGCACGCTCAGGGCGCGACGTCTCCGCGGTCTCCTGGTACACGGCGTTCGCCTGGTTCAAGCTCGCCGTGATCCTGGAGGGCATCCACTACCGCTACACCCTGGGCCAGACGGTCGGCCAGGGCTTCGACCGCATCGGGGAGCTGGTCCCCGTCTTCATCGGGCACGGCCTGACCACTCTTCAGGAAGGCTGACAGAACATGGACTTCGCGTTCGACGCACGCACCGAGGAGCTGCGCGCCAAGCTGCTCGCCTTCATGGACGAGTACGTCTACCCGGCCGAGGCGGTCGCGGAGGAGCAGCGCGCCCAGCTCGCCTCGCCGTGGGACACCCCGGCCGTGGTCGAGGAGCTGAAGGCCGAGGCGCGCAGGCAGGGCCTGTGGAACCTCTTCCTTCCCGACACCGAGTACGGCGCCGGCCTGACCAACCTCCAGTACGCCCCGCTCGCCGAGATCACCGGCCGTTCCCCCCAGTTGGCGCCCACCGCGCTGAACTGCGCGGCGCCCGACACCGGGAACATGGAGGTGCTCACGCAGTTCGGCGACGAGCAGCAGAAGAAGCAGTGGCTGGCCCCGCTGCTCGCCGGTGAGATCCGCTCGGCGTTCGCGATGACCGAGCCGGAGGTGGCCTCCTCGGACGCCACGAACATCACCACGCACATCGAGCGGGCCTCCGACGGCACGGACGAGTACGTCGTCACCGGCCGCAAGTGGTACATCTCCGGGGCGATGAACCCGGACTGCAAGATCTTCATCGTGATGGGCAAGACGGACCCGGACGGTGCCGACATCCGCCGTCAGCAGTCCATGATCCTCGTCCCCCGCGACACTCCGGGCGTCACGATCAAGCGCGCGATGCAGGTGTTCGGCTACGAGGACCACTCCCATGGCGGCCACGCCGAGGTGATCTTCGACCACGCGCGCGTGCCGGCGTCGAACCTGATCGGCGAGGAGGGCGGCGGCTTCGCCATCGCGCAGGCCCGGCTGGGCCCCGGCCGTATCCACCACTGCATGCGGCTGATCGGCATGGCCGAGCGGGCGATCGAGCTGATGTGCAGGCGGGCCGTCGCGCGCAACGCCTTCGGCAAGGCGCTGGCCCAGCAGGGCGTGGTCCACAACTGGATCGCCGACGCGCGGGTGACCGTCGAGCAGCTGCGGCTGCTGGTGCTGAAGACGGCCTGGCTGATGGACACGGTCGGCAACCGGGGCGCCCACGCGGAGATCCAGGCCATCAAGATCGCCACGCCTCGCGCGGTCGTCGACATCATCGACCGGGCCATCCAGCTGCACGGCGCGGGCGGCGTGAGCCAGGACTTCCCCCTCGCCGAGCTCTACGCCGGTGCCCGGACCCTGATGATCGCCGACGGGCCGGACGAGGTGCACCAGCGGTCGCTGGCGCGCCGGGAGCTGAAGAAGTACCTGTGAGGTGACGCGTGAGGGGCGGCTGCCGGTGGCAGCCGCCCCT
>NZ_JBXEJE010000035.1:22674-28648 GCF_056820935.1 Streptomyces sp. Q2
CGGCTGCCGGTGGCAGCCGCCCCTCACGCGCGCGTGCTAGGGCCGCAGTGCCCGCAGCAGGAGGTCCGCGAGGTGGTCGGCGACCTCCTGGGGGCTGAGCGGGCCGTCGGGGCGGTACCAGGTGGACAGGTGGTGGACGGAGCCGAAGTGGTAGTCCACGACCAGGTCCGCGGGGGTCGCCTTGGAGAAGACGCCGGTCTGCTGGCCCTCCTCGACGAGCGCCCGGAAGCGTTCGTGGTAGCGCCGGCGTTCGGCGCGCACCTGCTTGTGCTTCTCGGGGCTGAGGTGGTGCATCGAGCGGAAGAAGATCGACGCGTCGTCGAGGTTGTCGATGGTGGTGACGACCACGTCGGCCGCCGCCCCCCTGAGGCGCTTCTCGATCGGCTCGTCGGCGTTCGCGAACGCGTCGAGTCTTTCCTGCTGGACGCGCAGCACGCGCGCGTACACCTCGTGCAGGAGGTCGTCCTTGGAGCCGAAGTAGTGGTAGAGCGCCCCCTTGGTGACGCCCGCCGCCTCGACGATCTCCTGCACCGAGGTGCGGTCGTAGCCCCGCTCGGCGAAGAGCCGGGTGGCGGCGGCGAGGAGCCGCTGCGGCACGGGGGTCCCGTCACCGTCCGTAGTCCTGGGCACTGCCGCCACCTGCCTTCCGAGGCATTCTTCTGTTGCTGCTTCTAGTCGTGCGTGCGGGAACGCAGTTCCCGCCGGAGGATCTTCCCACTCGCCGTCTTGGGCAGGTCGGGCAGGATCTCCACCTGACGCGGGTACTTGTAGGCGGCCAGTCTGTCCTTGCAGTACGCGGCGAGCGTATCCGGGTCCGCGTCGGAACCCGCACGCAGGCTGATGTACGCCTTGACGGTCTCCCCCCGGTACCCGTCGGGCACCCCGACGACGGCCGCCTCGCGCACCGCCGGGTGGGTGTAGAGGACGTCCTCGACCTCGCGCGGCCACACCTTGAAGCCGGACGCGTTGATCATGTCCTTCTTGCGGTCGACGACGTACAGCCAGCCCTGCTCGTCCATGAAACCGATGTCCCCGGTGCGCAGCTCCCCGTCCGGGAAGGTCGCGGCGGTGGCGTCGGGGCGCCGCCAGTAGCCGGGGACGACCTGCGGCCCGCGTACGAGGATCTCGCCCTGCTCCCCGAAGGGCACCTCGGCGCCCTGGTCGTCGACGATCCGTACGACCGTGTCGGGGCCGGGCGCGCCCACGGCCAGGGTTCCGGAGACCGGGTCGACGGGCGCCTCCAGGGCCGGCGGTACGGAGGCGCAGGGCGCGGTGCACTCGGTGAGCCCGTAGCCGTTGCGGATGTACGGCCCGAAGCCGGCCCGGAACTTCTCCACCAGGGCGGGCGGTAGCGGGGCCCCGCCGGAGGAGATGTTGACGAGGGAGGAGAAGTGGTCGGGGGTGACGGACGGGTGGGCCGCCAGCGCCATGAAGGCGGTCGACGGGCCGACCGTGTAGTGCGGCCGGTGCTCGGCGAACGCGTCCAGGACGACGCCCGCCTCGAAGCGGTACGCCAGGACGAGGGTGCCCGCGCTGTTCAGACAGGCGCCCAGCTGGCAGACCATGCCGGTGATGTGGAACAGCGGCGCCATCGCGAAGTAGACGGGCGCCTCGGGAAGGTTCAGGCCGGTCCGCTGCCGCTCGGCGTTGTACATGATGTTGCCGTGCGTGTTGGTGGCGCCCTTGGGGGTGCCGCTGGTGCCCGAGGTGTAGCTGATCAGTGCGATGTCGGCGGGGGCCGGGTCGCGGCCCTCCGGCGCCTTGTGACCGGCCCGGGCGACGGCCGTCAGGTCGTCGGCGTCCGCGGCCCGCGGAAGCCGTTCGAAGGTCAGCACGCGGGTGTCCTGGCGGGTCTGGAAGTCCAGCTCGCAGGCGGTCAGCACGATCCGCGGGGGCGCGTCGGCGGCCGTGTCCCGCAGATACGACTCCCACGCGCGGTCCGTGCAGACCAGCGCGGCCACCTCGCCGTCCCGCAGGACGTGCCCGACCTCCCCCGACTTGTACATGGGGTTCACGGGCACGACGGTCGCGCCCGCCTTCCAGGCGCCGAGCAGGGCGAGCACGAAGTGCGGGGAGTTCTGCAGCAGGATCGCCACCCGCTCGCCGCGCTCCAGGCCGCGGGCGGCCAGGTGCCCGGCCACGGAGTCGCTCAGCTCGTCGGCCTCGCGGTAGGTCAGGCGGCCGTCGAAGTAGGTGAGGAAGGTGCGGTCGGGGGTCTGTGCAACCGCCTTGCGCAGGGCGTGGACGAGGGAGTCGGCCGGCTCTATGGGCGCGCGCTGGGCGTCGTCGAGCAGGCCGAGCCAGGGCTTGGCCGCGTAACGGGAGTCGGTCACCGGGCGGCCTCCCACTTGCGCTGGAGGTGGTTCATGTTCGTCAGCCAGCGGTCCGGCTCGGCGGCCCTGGCCTGGTAGTACCCGGCGACCTCGGGGTGCGGCAGGATCAGGAAACGGTCCTCCTCGATGCCCTTGAAGAGGGCGTCCGCCACCTCCGCCGGGGCGATCGCGGTCGGCTGGAGCACCAGGTCGCCCGCGCTGCCGGTGGCCTCCAGCATGTCGGTGCGTACGCCCTGCGGACAGATCGCGTGCACCTTCACGCCTCGGTGGCGGTAGGTCAGCGACAGCCACTCGGCGAAGGCGTACGCGCCGTGCTTGGTGACGCTGTAGGGCGCTGCGCCGATCATGGTGAGCAGTCCGGCGGCGGACACGGTGGAGACGAAACGGCCGCTGCCGCGCTCCAGCCAGGCCGGGAGCAGTTCGTGGGCCGCGCGGACGTGCGCCATGACGTTCACGTCCCAGGACAGCGCCCAGGGCCGCTCGTCGAACGCCTCGCCGCTCTCCCCGCCCTCGAAGGCGACGCCCGCGTTGGCGCAGTAGACGTCGACGGTGCCGCCGAGCGCCTCCCGGGCCTCGGTGACGATCGCCGAGGCGTCGCCCGCGACGGCGATGCCGCCGATCTCCTCGGCGACGTCCTTCGCCCGGTCGGCGTCCAGGTCGTTGACGACGACCCGGGCCCCCTCGGCGGCGAAGCGGCGGGCCAGCGCGGCTCCGATGCCGCCTCCCGCTCCGGTGACGACCACTCCCAGATCCTGCGTTTCCACCATCGGTCTCCTTCGACACGACAAGACTCGGCTCTGCCCCGCAACGACCAGACTAACCGGTCGGTATGTCACAAGGAAGGGTGACGGCAACGCCCCAGGGGCGCGGGGTATCGCGCGACTAGCCACAACGAACCCGCAGCTTCCACACCACCGCGGGAGCACATACCGTGCCCATGCCGACGTCCACGTTCAAGGAGGTCACATGCAGCTACCCAGACGAACGTTCCTCGCCGCAACGACGGCTGCAGCCGCACTCCCCGCGGCGTCCCCCGCTTCCGCGGCCACCCGCCGAAGGCAAACCGGCTTCGAGCGCCTCGCGGCAGACGGCTACGCCCAGCTCAGCGGCCGGCGCACCGGCATCGTCACCAACCCCACCGGCGTCACCAGGGACGTACGCCACATCGTGGACGTCATGCACGCCGACGACCGCGTGGACCTGGTCGCCGTCTTCGGCCCCGAGCACGGCTTCCGCGGGACCGCGCAGGCGGGCGGCTCCGAGGGGCGCTACGACGACCCGGCGACCGGCCTGCCCGTCTACGACACCTACCTGAAGAGCGGCCGGCCGCTCGCCGACATCTTCACCGCGTCCGGCGTGGACACCGTCGTCTTCGACATCCAGGACGCGGGCGCGCGCTTCTACACGTACATCTGGACGCTGTACGACTGCATGGAGGCCGCCCAGCTCGCGGGCAAGCGGTTCGTGGTCCTCGACCGGCCCAACCCCGTCACCGGGCGGGCGGCGCTGGGCCCCGTCCTGCACAAGGAGTTCGCGACCTTCGTCGGGCGGCAGCCGATCTCGCAGGCGCACGGGATGACGGTCGTGGAGCTGGCGCGGCTGTTCAACGGGGAGTTCCTGGCGAAACCGGTGGAGCTGGACGCCGTACTCATGAGCGGGTGGAAGCGGTCCGCCTGGTACGACGACTCGGGTCTGCCCTGGGTGCCGCCGAGCCCGAACATGCCGACGCCGGAGACCGCCCTGGTGTACTCGGGAACGTGTCTCTTCGAGGGGACGAACCTGTCGGAGGGGCGCGGGACGACCCGCCCCTTCGAACTGCTCGGCGCGGAGGGCGTCGACGGGCGGTGGGCCGCGGCGGCGAACGGACTCGGGCTGCCCGGCGTGCACTTCAGGGAGGCGTACTTCGCGCCCACCTTCTCCAAGTTCCAGGGGAAGACGATCGGGGGCGTGCAGCTCCATGTCCACGACCGGGACGCCTACGACCCGGTACGCACCGGGATCGCGCTCCTGGTGACCGCCAAGCAGGTGTGGAGCGGCTTCGCCTGGCGCCCGGACAACTGGATCGACAAGCTCACGGGCTCCACGCTGGTGCGCACGATGATCGACGCGGGGGCCGGTACCGACGAGGTGGTGGCGGGCTGGGAAGAGGAGCTGGCCGCCTTCCGGAGGGTGCGGCGGGAGTACCTCGTCTACCGCTGAGCCGATGGTTCACCCGGATGAGTCATGACGTATGGCCAACTCCGACCGGCAGCAGGACGATGCGCGCACATCGCACCACTCCGGGGGACGAGGGGGCCTGGCATGGCAGAGCCGGAAATGAGCGTGAGTCCGTACTGGGAGCTCACCTTCGACGCGGACGGGGACACGGACGGCGGGAAGCGGGACCGGCTGTTCGCCGGGGTCGCCGAGCACGGCGTGCGGCACCTCGTGGTCTTCGCGCACGGCTGGAACAGCGACCGTTCGGGGGCGACCCGGCTCTACAGCCGTTTCTTCGCGCCGATGCCGGCGCTCGCCCCGGCGGCCGGACTCGGGTTCGTCGGTGTCGTCTGGCCGTCGATGCGGTTCTCGGACGAGCCGATCCCCGACTTCCCGCGGGCCGTGGCCGCCGAGATGCCGCCGCGGCCCGCGCTCGACAAGGACACCCGGCACGCGCTGCTGGAGACCTTCCCCGGGCGGGCGACCGTGATCGACCAGATCGCGCGGATGCTGGACCAGCAGCCTCGTGCCGAGACCGAACTGGAGGAGTTCGGGCGGCTGGTACGCCTGCTGGTGGACGTGGTGCCGCCGGGGCCGCAGGCGCTGTTCGCCGCGGACACGCTGGCGGAGGGGGTGCCGCAGAGCGAACTCCTGATGTTCTCGGGGTCCACCGCGGAGATCTGCGAGGAGTTCGCGCGGGCGCTGGCGGCGCTCGAATCCCCCGGCGAGGTCGCGCCGTTCTCGCTGCCCGACCCGTGGGACGGCGCGCACGAGCTGCTGCGGCAGGCGACCTATTACGCCATGAAGCGGCGCGCGGGAACCGTCGGTGAGCGCGGACTGGGGCGGGTGGTCGGCCAGTTGGCGGCGAAGGCGCCGCAGGTGCGGGTGCACCTCGTGGGGCACAGCTTCGGCGCGCGGCTGGTGTCGTTCGCGCTGCGCGGACTGCCGGAGGGCGTGCGCACCGTGAAGTCGGCGACGCTGCTCCAAGGGGCCTTCTCCCACTACGCGTTCGCGGCCCGGCTGCCGCACGACCCGCGCGCGGGAGGCGTCCTGCAGGGACAGCACCTGCGGATCGACGGCCCTCTGGTGTGCTGCCACTCCCGTCACGACTCGGCCCTCGGGTCGATCTACCCACTGGCCTCCCGGATGGCGGGCGACGCCCAGGGAGCCGCCGCCGAACTGGCCATCGCCCGAGGCCTCGGTGCCAAGTGGGGGGCGATGGGGTACGACGGCGTGCAGGCCGTGCCGGGCACGCGGGCGATCGAGCTCGCCACCGCGCTCAAGGCGAAGCTGCCCGCCTCGGGGTGCGTCAACGTCGACGCGGCCAAGGTGGTCAGACGGGGCGGGCCGCCGTCGGGCGCGCACAGCGACATCGTGCACCGGGAGCTGGCACAGCTGGTGGTGGCGGGGGGGCGCCAGCCCCCGCCCCCCCCCCCCCCGGGGCC